>NZ_JSYD01000001.1:0-17616 GCF_054824005.1 Brevundimonas sp. GN22
CGGTCGCCATCGAGATCTCGGCTCTCTAAGGCTTCAGTTCCTGAAGACTAAGTGGCGCCCGGTCCAATGGACCGGGCGTTCGCTTTCCCTGTGCAGTGCCCGGTCCCGAGTGGCGCAAGCATTGCTGTGAGTAGTGTCGCGGGGCGTGTCCTGTCCCGTCTTTGTACAGTCGCCCGGCGTCATACCCCACACGGAAAGACCAACCCATGCTCTCACGTTCTTCGCGTAAGCCTCTGATGAAACGCCTTCTGGCCGGCAGTCTGGCCTTGGGCATCGGCATGGCCAGCATCGGCGCTGTGGCGTGGGCAATGCGCGTGTCTCCGATGGTGGCCGAACTGTCGACATCCGGCGCTGGCTCGACCGCCCGTATCGAAGTGGGCAACATCGGCAATGCGCCACTGCCGTTTGAAACTCTGCTGACCCGCATGGAGCTGGACGCAGACGGCAACGTGGTCGAGACGCCTGCCGACGAAGATTTCCTCGTATTCCCGCCGCAGGGCATTGTGGCCGTTGGTGGCCGTCAGGTTGTCCGCGTGCAATGGATCGGCAGCCCTGACCTGCCGGCATCCCAAGCCTATTATCTCTGGGTGAAGCAACTGCCGGTGGCTACGACGCCGGAGCCCAATGACACGGGTGGATCGGCATCGGTACAGGTGCTGTACACGATGAAGGCTCTGATCGTGGTTGCCCCGAACGGTGCGCAGCCGGACGTCCGCCTTGTCGAAGCCAAGCCCGTTAAGCTGAGCGACGAAGAGATCGCCGCCATCAACAGCCGAGCCGAAGAGGGCGCTGTCAGCCCCACCCACGGCATCCGCGTTACGGTTTCCAACCAGGGCCGCCGCTATGCGCTTATGAGCGGCGCGAACTGGGTCATCGAAGGCACCGATATCTCGGGTCAGGTCTTTGCCCATCAGTTCACCGGTGACGAAATCTCGGCATCTGTCGGCGTGGGCTATCTGCCGCCGTTGAACGGTCGCCGCACCTTCACCCTGCCGACCCCGGTCGAACTGGACGGTAGCAAGCCCGTCAACGTTCGCTTCACGCGCTGAGGACGGTCATGTCGCGGTTCTGGCTCCTCACATCCTGTTCCTTGCTGACACTGGTCGCAAGCGCGGCCAAGGCCGAAGTCGCCTATCAGCAGGCCGACCCCGCTTCGGAAGTGCCCGCAGTGGCTGCAGAAGCTGCGACCGTGCCCCCGCCCGCGCAGGCGCAGCGTCCGGACATTAATCCCTACGACCGCGACATCGGCATGACTGTGCCGTTGAACTTCAACCGTCGTGTGCTCGGTGAACTGGATGTCCTGCTGACGCGCGACGACCGTTTCATTGTCTATTCCGAGGGCTTCAAGCGGCTCATCGATCCGCTACTCACCGAGGAAGCTCAAAAGGAGCTGGCTGCGGTTCTCGCGGGGTTGGACAGCTTCGAAGCCAACCAAATCGAGAATAGCGGCATTCGTCTGGACTACGACCCCGGTCAGTTGGCCGTTCTGGTCCTTCGAATTGATCCGTCCAAACGCTCGGTCGAGTCTCTGTTTGAAAACGGCTCGCCCGAAGAGCCCGGCAGCGCGCCGGAGCGTTTCTCGGCCTATTTGAACACCAACATCACGGTTGCCAAATTCCACAGCAGCAGCCGGATCAACGATCCGAACGTGTCGCTGAATGGTGCTGTCCGATTTGACCGCTTTGTTCTGGAAGCTGACTTCCAAGGACAGTCCGGCTTTGGCGGCGGTGATTATGAAGTCACGCGCCGCTATGTGCGCGGTGTCTATGACCAGCCAGAGCAGTTCCGGCGCTGGTGGGTCGGTGATATCGATCCCGAGATCCGTGGCCGTCAGGGCTATATGCAACTGGGTGGTGTCGGCGTTGCCCGTCAGCGCCAGCGTTTTGAAAGTTTCCGCAACAGCGTGCTGTCCGGTGGGCGCCAGATCGTTCTGCAGGAAAGCTCGACCGTCCGCGTAATGCGCAATGGCGTGTTCGTGCGCGAGTTCAAGCTGGACGCGGGCCAATACGATCTGTCGAACCTGCCGCTCGAAACCGGCTCGAACGACATCGAACTGGAGATCACCAACGGCAGCGGTCGCGTCGAGCGCACAGGCTATAGCGCCTATCTGGACGCCATTGAGCTGGATCCGGGCGACTACGAATACGGTGCCTTCTTCGGTGTCACCAACAGCGGCTTCTTCGGCTCGCCCGATTATTCGGACGGCGACCTGGCTTTCACGGGCTATTGGCGCAAGGCATTCGAGGATCGTCCCGCACTCGGCCTTGGCCTGCAGGCCAGCGAGGCGGTGCAATCGCTATCGGGCCAGACCCAGTTCATCCTCAATAACGGCGCGCGTCTGCGCTTTGATGGCTCTGTCAGCACGGGCGACGCAGGGCAGGGCTTTGCCGCCATGTCCAGCTACGAGCATTTCGTCGATCGCGGCGACACCTATGACTCGTGGACCGTATCGGTTGATTATACGTCCGAAGACCACGCCAGCCTCGGCAATGTCACCGGCGTCAACCCGACCGAGTGGGTGATACAGGGCGGATTTACCCGCCGTATCAACTTCGCCTGGACGGCGGCAATCGCGGGTTCGTACCGCATGAGCCGTTTGGCCGACTATGGCGATTCCTATTCGCTCAGCGCCTACACGACCTACAATATCCGCCCCAGCGTCGGCGTGCAGGTGGGGGTCGACTATACCAAGTTCGGCAATGCCACGGCCTTCAATCGCGATGGCGTAGGCTTCACCTTCGCCCTCGTATGGACGCCGAGCTACGACCGTCGCGCAGAGGCGCGCTATAGCTCCGTCAATAACTCGGGCAGCGTGCGCTATAACAAGTCGACAGAGAACCGTGTCGGTGCGTGGGGTTATTCGATCGCTTCGAGCTATGATGACGGACCGGGCACCTTGTCCGGTCAGGTCGACTATATCGGCAACCGCTTCGATGCGGCGGTCATCCATACCGCTTTTGGTCGCGACTTCAGCAATATCACCGATCAGCAGGTCACGTCAGTCCGCTTGGGATCGTCGCTGGCCTATGCTGGTGGCCAATTCGCCGTGGGCCGCAACATCTACGACAGCTTCGCGATGGTGCGTACCCACGAGACGCTCGGCGACCGCAAGGCGATTGTCGGCGAAAGCTTCGAGGGCGGACGCTATCAATCGCGCAGTGGCCTGCTGGGTCCGGCGGTCGCCAACAGCCTGTCGGCCTATGTGAACCAGTCGGTTGTTTACGATGTGCTGGATGTCCCGCAGGGCTACGACATCGGCGATGGCATCAAGCGCGTTCGTCCGACATATCGAAGCGGCTATGTCATTACCGCGGGCAGCGATGCCTTCGTATCGGCGATGGGGCGACTGGTCGGCCGTGGTGATGTGCCGGCGGCGCTGATGTCGGGTCGAGTGAACGCCGTCGATGATCCAGGCACCGAGCCGGAAGTCTTCTTCACCAACTCGGTGGGCCGCTTTGCAGTTCAGAAACTCAAGCCGGGTAAAACCTATCGCGTGGACCTGTTCAGCAGTCCGCCGCAGAGCTTCGAGTTCACTGTTCCCACGGACAATGAAGGCCTGTTCGACCTGAAGACCGTTTCCCTGCCGTTCTTTGTGCCAGAACAATAACCGGAAAGACCCTGATCATGTTCAAGAGATCTTATCGCAAACTGATCGTGTCGATTGCTATGGCCCTTGGTCTGGTGGCGGCTGCCGGTCAGGCACAGGCCCAGAAAACAGGCGGCGGCTGCGAGGCCGACATCCTCGGGCTGGACGAATGGATCATCCGCTTTGATCCGAACACGGGCGTGAACACGTCGCAGCAGTTCGATCTGCAGATCACCAACAGTGGTGCTTCCGGTTGTTCGGGGCGTCTTCGTGCCACCTCGCTGGCCTCCGATCCTTACCTGCTCCCGGTCGCAGGCACGGGCCGTGTTCGGTATCAGCTGACGGACGTGGGCAATGGCAACGATATCACGCCAAATCCGGCTGATCCGCTGCACGGTGCCGCGATTGCTGTACCCAAGAATGGTGCGCGCCCGGCACCGGTTCGCTTCTCGATCGACCCCGGCACGACGGTCGCAGCTGGTCGCTATACCCAGCAGGTGATGATCGAGTACGTCAGCGCCAACGGTCGCGAGGTCATGGCGACCAAGCCTGTCACGCTGATCCTCGATGTGCGTTCGTCGATCCTTATCGGCCTGACGGGCCGTTTCACCCGTGAAAACTCGGTCCCGACGATCGATCTTGGTGAACTGACCCAAAGTTTGCGCGATCCGGGCGTTCAGGTGTATGTGCGCTCTTCGGGGCCGTACCGTATGACGGTTTCGTCGCGAAATGGCGGTGAACTGCGCCACGACCTGCCGGGCTGGAAGATCAACTACGGTATGCGCATGGGCTCGCAAGTGATTGATCTGACGCGCGATCACCAGATCGTAGTGCCGCAGATGAAAGTCCACGCCGATGACTATCCGCTGGTCTTCAACATCGGCGATACGTCGGGCCGTCGGGCAGGGCGCTATTCCGACATCATCAGCTTTACGGTCTCTGCCATCTGAGCGTAACCTCAGACACAAGAAAGCCCCGCAGGCTACTGCGGAGCTTTTTCGTATGCGATTGCGAGCGGATTACAGAGGCTGGATCGTCAGGCTCAGCGTCAGCGGCGTTTCAACGCTCACGTTGTCGAAGCGATAGGCGACACTGCGGATCGTGGCCATGTTCGAGCGACGCAGTTCCTGACCGCCCGTAGGCGACAGTTCCAAGGAGCGGTCGCCGTAAATCATACGGGCCGACTCGCCTTCCATCAGCGGGCGGTACTGGGCGGTTACGGTATAACCGCCCGGATTGTTGCACGCCTCGACGACGTTTCCGGTCATACCTTCGCCCGCCTGAACCGTGCGGTCCGGGCGCACCCAGCATGCCACTGGCACGCGTGCGGTGATACGGAAAGTCTGCGATGCGGTGTTCTTGGCTTCTGCCAAGCCGGGCACGGCAATAGCGCCCAACAGAGCGGCAAAGCTGGCCAGTGCGGCGCGTTTATTCAGAACAGAACTCATAATGACGTCCCTCGTCACTGCAATCTTCACAGCGACCATAGGACGACAGCTGTTAACTCTACGCGATCAGACACGCTTAGCGAGGCTTTAAAGCTCAGGGTCAACAAGGACTTAACGAAGCACGGTACGCTGGATCGTTTTGATACACCTTTGTTAGATATTCCGTCTGTGCGGCTTTCGTCGATCAGGGACAGCCCTCATTATAGGGCGTTGATTCGATCCCCCTTTGAGAAAGTCCCATGCCGTTCCAAGTCTATAAGGGTAAAGGTCGCCATGCTCGCCGCGTGATCCATTCACGGCCCGGCGGGCTGCTGTTCCGATTGTTTAGCGACTGGCTTCGCCGCGGCGCATTCACGGCAAAACTGTAATGAAGCCATCGCCTGTATTTGCCGATGCGCCCGTGACCATCTTCGAAAAGATGTCGGGACTGGCGCGCGAATACGGGGCGATCAATCTGGGACAGGGCTTCCCGGAAGACCCAGGGCCGCTGGCACTGAGGGAGCGGGCCGCCGAGGCCGCCATCCATGGTTGGAACCAGTATGCGCCGTCGCGCGGTCTGCCCGAACTGCGACAGGCGGTGGCCGACCACTATAACCGCATGCAGTCGACAGCCCTGACCGCGCAGGAGGTTATCATCACCTCCGGTGCCACCGAGGCTATTGCCGCCTCGGTTGCGGCTTGGGTTAACCCCGGCGACGAAGTCCTGATATTCGAGCCAGCCTATGACGCCTATCGCCCCTTGATTGAGCGGGCAGGGGGCGTGGTGAAATCGGTGGTCCTCAAGCCCCCACATTGGGACTTGCACCAAGAGGCTCTGATCGCGGCAATCGGGCCCCGGACACGCGCGGTCCTGTTCAACAATCCGATGAACCCCGCAGCGAAAATGTTCACCGCCGAAGAGCTGGCGACGCTGGCTCGCGTCTGCATTGCCAACGATTTGTTGGTGATCAGCGACGAGGTTTGGGAGCACGTGCGTCTGGGGGATCGACGGCATCTTCCGTTAGCTCTGGTGGATGGGATGTCAGAGCGCACCATCAAGATCGGTTCTGCCGGCAAGATGTTCGGGCTGACCGGCTGGAAGGTCGGCTTTGTCTGTGCCCCTCAGGATTTGATCGATCCGGTCGCACGGGCCCATCAGTTCCTCACATTCGCCACGCCGCCCTTATTGCAGACGGCGGTCTGCGAAGGTTTGGGCTGGGACGCCTCATGGTTCGAAGCCATGGGCCGTGACATGGGCAACCGGTACGCCCTCCTGCGGCACAGTCTGGAAGCCGAGGGCTTCCGCTGTTTGGACAGTGACGGCACCTATTTCCTCAATGTCGATCTGGCGGCGTCGGGGATTGGTCTGGGTGACGCTGCGTTCTGCGAACTATGCGTGCGTGAACATGGTGTGGCCGCCATTCCCGTATCCGCCTTCATCCAAGGAGGCGGGCAGGGCTCGATTATACGGCTCTGCTTTGCCAAGCCTGACGATGTCTTGTTGGAAGCCGCAGGAAGGCTTGGTCGCGCGCGGAAAATCTTTACGAAACGTTGACCTGCGCTCTCTGATCGCACACTTAGCGGACAGTTGAGTATTAGGTAGTGATGTCCCGCGCAGATTGTCTGACCCGCGCAGCCGCCATTGCGGTTGCCCTGTTGGTATCGGCACCCCAAAGTTTTGCGGCTCCCAGCGGTGATCGAATGCCGTCTGCACAAACAGCCGTAGTTCGGGGTACGGACAAAGCCGTCCACGATTATAGCTTGGCCGTTCAACGCCGGATGCAGAGCACCAGCGTCGCTGAGTTGGAGCGTTTTGGTCTGGCCGCCTCGCGCGAGCCGACCCGCGAAAACCTCGGTCGCCTTCAACACGTGATTGCAGTTACGCTGGGCCAACGCGAGGTCGAGCATGCGGTAATCTGGAACGCCCGCCTTAAGGATCTCGCCACCCGCGCCGGTGATGCAGACTATCTGGCGGCTATCGAGATCAATGATTACGCCATTCGCCTGATCCGCGACCGCGATGTCAGTCTGGAGCAACTGGACGCTCTGGTCGCACGGCAGAAGTCCTGGTTGCCACGCGCTCTGGCCAAGGGTTTGAAAACCCACGCCATGATTGACGAGGGGCAGGCCGCCGCAGCGATTGTCTATCTCCACGAGGCGTTGCGCGAAGTTCCGACAGCCAAGGCGGGCGAAGCGGGTATTGCCGCCATGCTTTGGCGACAGGCCGCCTTGGCCCACAGTCAGCTTGACGATGTGGCGGGCTTCCTCAAGACCATTCAGACATCCGAACGCCTGATGGCGGACACGGGGTATCCGTGGCCGGACTATGAGCCGATGTTCAACCTGTCCATGGCGCTGGGTTATGTGGGGCGGCATGACGCGGCGCTGCAGGTTTATGGCGTTTACGATGAACTGGCCCGCAAAGACGGCTCGCTGATGCCGCAGAGCATGTCCGGCCTGCTGTGCAGCTATATCGCGTCTGCGCGCGATGACTGGGCCGGAGTTCTGAAATGCTATGAGCCTTTCGGACCTGACCTGGCTGTTCCGCGCCAGCTGCAGAACCTTATGCGGGTCCGTCGCGTCATCGCCTATTCACGGACAGGGCAGGTGGCTCTGGCACGGCGTGACATCAATGCCCTTCGTGCGGGGCTGGATACGGGGCAGGTCAAGATGTCCCCCATCATCCAGCGCGCCGAGGCCGAGTATATGATTGCCTCGGGTGATTATGCGCGCGGCGTACCCGCCTTGCGTGACTATCACGTCAGCGAGTTCCGCCGCGCAGCGCAGGCATCCAGCGAAGTCATGAGCTCTATCGTGGGTGACCTGAGCACTCAGCTCGAGCACGAACGCAGCCAGAGTATCGTGCTTGAAGAGACGATTTCGCGCCTGATCTGGATGTTTGCTGCCGTCGCCGTTTTGGGGGTCGGCTTGTTGGTGCTGCTGTTCCGTCAGCGGCGTCTTTCGCGCGAGCTGAAGCTGGCCAATGACCGCGAGAAGGAACTGCACGCACGGCGCACCCAGTTCTTCGCTGACGTGAGCCATGAAATCCGCACGCCGCTTAACGGCGTGGTGGCGATGGCCGATGCCTTGCGTAAAGAGCAACTGCCCCCTGATGTGGCCGAGAAGGTTCGCCTGATTGCCACCTCCAGCGAAACGCTGAACCGTCTGCTGTCCGACGTACTGGACAACGCCAAGATGGACGCGGGGCAACTGACGATCGAGACCGAAGTGTTCGACCTTGTCCGCGTGGTCAAAGACGTTGAGGCGCTATGGCGCTCCAAGGCCGAAGCCAAGGGTTTGAAGCTGGCACTGCAAATGGATGCGGGTGACAGCTATTGGGTCCGCGGGGACAGCGTTCGCGTCTCCGAGGTGCTGAACAATCTGATCAGCAACGCCCTGAAGTTTACGCCTCAGGGCCGTATCTTGGTGAGCACCGTGCGTCTGCCTCACGAGCGCTGCCTGTTTGTGGTGACCGATACGGGTATCGGCTTTGAAGGTGCCTCTGATGGACGCGTGTTCCAGCCCTATCGTCAGGCGGACACTTCCATCAGCCGCAAGTTCGGTGGCACTGGCCTGGGACTTTCGATCAGCAGCAAGCTTGTCGAGATGATGGGCGGACGCCTTAACGCTTCAAGCAAGCCGGGGGCGGGATCGCAGTTCTGGTTCGAACTTCCGTTGCCGGAGGCTGAGCGGCCTTCGGTCGAGGACGTGGCGCTCCAGCCTGTCACCAAGCCCGATGTCCTGCGCGTTCTGATTACCGATGACAATCCGACCAACCGTACCATTCTGGGTATGTTGTTGGGCGGCGATGACTATGTGCTGCACTACGCCGTCAACGGTCAGGAAGCTGTCGATCTGGCCGCGGCCGTCGATTTCGACGTCATCCTGATGGATGTGCAGATGCCGGTTATGGATGGTCTTGAGGCTATCCGTCGTATTCGCGCTGGCGACCGGTCTTCGGGCCAGCGTCAGGCCGCCATCGTCATCTTCTCTGCCTCTGACAGTGCGGAAGACCTGAAGAGCGGTATGGAAGCGGGTGCGGACTGCCACGTCAGCAAACCCATCGTGCTGGATCGACTGCTTGAAGCGATGCAGGCCGCCATTCAACTGCGCGCTCGCCACAACGCTGCGAACCAGGCCGACATCATGACGGCCGTCATCGACAACTGATCGGCTAGCCCATGAACAGGGCGGTTGTTCGCGGCGACCCAATGAGGGCGCACGCACGCGAAAACGCGCTTGGGCAGTCTGCCAAGGCGCGCGTTCGATGGTCTGGAAATCTTGCTTGCCAGCAAGAGGAACGATGGTGGGTGATCACGGGCTCGAACCGTGGACCCGCTGATTAAGAGTCAGCTGCTCTACCAACTGAGCTAATCACCCGTACCGTCGTATGAGCCTTTGGTTGGGCTCCGGCGTCTCGCTGCGGTGCGTTGCGCTGCGGCGAGGGCGGCTTAATACGCACGACCCGATTTGGACGCAAGCGATAAATTTATTCAAACCTCATTTTTCTCAACGCAAATAAAGTGATACCGAAGGTTTATCGGATAAATTACAAAAATCGGGGAGAACCCAATGGCGTTTTGGAGCCGTCGCCGTTCAATCGAAGCGATGCTAGCACCGCATGACGGGCCTACGTTGAAAAAAACGCTGGGGTGGCCGCATCTGATGGCGCTGGGTGTCGGCGCTATTGTGGGCACCGGTATTTTGACCCTGATTGGCGTGGGTGCCGGTCTTGCCGGTCCGGCCGTTCTTATCAGCTTTGCGCTGGCCGGTGCGGTTTGCGCCTGTGCCGCGCTGTCTTACGCCGAGCTTTCGACCATCATGCCGGCGTCGGGTAGCGCCTACAGCTATTCCTATGTCGCATTGGGCGAGCTGCTGGCGTGGATCGTCGGCTGGTCGCTCATTCTCGAATATTCGCTGGTGGTGTCGGCAGTGGCCGTCGGCTGGGCAGGCTATGCTGCGCCGTTTCTGCAGGAATGGGGCGTGCCGACCGCGCTCTTGGTCGGACCGCACGTCGAGGGCGGCCTGATCAATCTTCCAGCGGTTGGTATCATTGCCGTAGTCGCCGGTTTGCTGCTGCTGGGCACCAAAGAGAGCGCGACGCTGAATGCCGTGCTGGTGGCGGTGAAGATTGCCGCGCTGGTGGCGTTTGTCGCGCTGTCGCTGCCGCACTTCGATTCCGCCAACTTCACTCCCTTCATGCCTAACGGGTTTGGTGCGCCGTTCGTGCAGACCGGCGTGATGGCTGCGGCCTCGATCATCTTCTTCGCCTTCTATGGCTTTGACGCCATCGCCACGGCGGCCGAGGACACCAAGAAGCCGGAACGCGATCTGGCCATCGGCATCGTCGGTTCGATGGTGATCTGCACCATCCTGTACATTCTGGTGGCCGCGTCGGCGATTGGCGCTGCACCGGTTGCGCGCTTTGCCGAAAGCCCCGAACCGCTAGCCCTGATCCTGCGCGATCTGGGGCAAGGTGCGGCAGCCAAGTGGATCGCAGCCGCAGCCGTGGTGGCCCTGCCGACCGTTCTGCTGGCCTTCCTGTTCGGTCAGTCGCGCATCTTCCTTGGCATGGCCCGTGACGGCCTGCTGCCGCACAGCCTCGCCAAGATCTCTCCGCGTGGCGTGCCGGTCATCGTTACGGTGTTCACGGCCATCGTGGTCGCCTTCCTTGCAGGCGTTATGCGTCTGGATGAACTGGCCTCGCTGGCGAACGCCGGCACGCTGACGGCCTTTGCCGCAGTGGGACTCAGCCTGATCGTGCTGCGTGTTCGCGAACCCAATCGCGAACGCAAGTTCAAGGCTCCGCTGTGGCCCGTGGTTGGCGGCTTCACCATTATTGGTTGCCTGTTCTTCATGACCAGCCTGAAGGCTTCGACCCAGCTGTGGTTCATCGCGTGGAACGTGCTGGGCCTTATCGTCTATTTCGTCTGGTCGTCGCGTAACTCGCGTCTGGCCAAAGGCGAGGAGACGCAGGCCTGATGGCGCGCCGGGATCTGACGGGGGTGGTGGATTTCTCGGTCCTCGAGGCCGCGACCGCTGGCATTGATGATATCAGCGACGAGATTCTGGGCCTGTTTATGCATCAGGCTTCGATCTGGTCGCCCATGCTGACGACGGATCAGGACGGGTGGCGTGACGCTGCCCACACCCTGAGAGGGGCAGGGGGCGGCATCGGAGCCAAGGGGCTGGCCGAAGTCTGCGCCGAAGCTGAAGCCGCCGACGAGGCATCCGCCGAGGGCGTGTTGATGCGGGTACGCGATGCCCTCGATCTGGCTCTGGCGGATGTGGCGGCCTATCGGCACGAACTGGCGCTCAAGAGCCTGAAGGGCTGAGAGCCAAGAGTTCACAAAACGGAAAGGCCGCTCGCCTGAGCGGCCTTTTTCGTTGAAAACACAGGAAAAGTTCGACCTCAAGGTTGTATTTTGCCCGATGCCCTCAGCGGGCTTTCCGTCCGAAAGGTTATGGTAAGGCTTAGGCCCTTAGCGACGCCCCAACTTTAGGGGAATTCAGAATGAATCAGTCGCTGGCACTGCGCCAAAAGATGCGCACCGCCTTGTTGTCCACCACCGGCGTTTGTGTGGCGAGCCTGCTGCTACCGGGGTCTGCATTGGCCGTTCCCGTCATAGATCGGGTGTCGAACGGACAAGTCGTCGATGCCGGTCACGGCTATTTCTATGACGACGTGATCGTAGAGAACGCGGGCTCGCACCTTCACGGAAATGAGGTTCGGTTCATCAACGCCGGTCAACTGACGATTGATGACCACGGCCGCGGGGACTTCCAATATCTCGGTCTCGGCAACGACGCACTGGGTGGTAGCGTGTTGGTCACCAATGGTGGTCAGTTGCATGTCGCGCAGGATTTGGTCGCCGGCTACGGCATCGGAGGCTACGGCACTGTAACGGTGGACGGCGCGGGATCGTTGATCGACGTTGGCGGCGACGTCGCGCTGCACTCATTCGATTACACAGAGTCGAAACTCGTCATCAGCAACGGTGGCCGAGTGGATGTCGCTGGCACGATCTACCTGAACTCGGTAGCCGGAGGCAGGTCCAGCATCTGGATCGGCAGCGGCCTGTGGAGCGAACAAGCCCCTGCTGGCGTGCTCAATGCCCCGCGGATCGATATGGGTTTGCAATCGGGCCTAATTTTCAATCACACGGGCACGTTCGAGTATGACGGCAGCATCACTGGCACCGGCTACGTCAACGTCGTGCACGGCCACGCCATCCTGTCAGGCGATAGCTCCGATTTTGGTGGATACACCTATTACAACAGCGAGACGCTGGAGGTTAACGGCCATCTAGGCGGCAACGTGAACCTCGGGAACGGCAATCTAAGGGGGACCGGCACTGTGGAAAGGGTGGTGCTTAGCGCGGTCCTTTCAGGCGTGGTCAGGCCTCAGGCAACGACACCCACAATCGGCACACTGGATATCGGTGTGTGGTCGTACCTCAACGTCGAGGTCGATCCCGAACTTAACCGCTCCGGCACCTTCAATGTGTCGGGTCGCGCTACCATCGGGGAAGGTGCAGAGTTGCACCATATCCTCGGCCGTAGTTCGAACTACCGCCGTTCGTCCCGCTTTGTGGTGATCAATGCGGCGGGCGGCGTCGAGGGCCGCTTCGAAGTCGTTGGGACCGAGTACGCCTTCCTCGATATTTCGCTGGATTACACCGACACCCAGGTCATCATGAATCTGGATCGTAACGACATCCGATTTACCGACATTGCACAGACGCCGAACCAGTTGGCTGTGGCCAGCGCCATCGAAGACATTACAGCCAGCGAGAACCTGTCGGATCTGGTGGTGGATCTGAGCGAGGACGAGGCCCGATTGGCCTTTACCCAGATGGCTGGTGACCTGCACGTGTCGGCTCGCTCGGCCATGCTGATGGATGCGGCCAACCTTCGTCATACTCTGGTCGGCTCGGTAGCGAACAACGCCGCGTCGGGCCAAGGATATTATGGTTGGGGCCGTGTGCTGTCATCGGCTTCCGAGCTTGATGCGCGCGGCGAGAACGCGGCGCTGAAGTCTGACACGACCGGTTTCATGGCCGGCGTCGACAAGGGCTTTGGCGATGCCATCCGTGCGGGTGTCGTGGTCGGATTCGAGAAGGGCGAGATGAAGTCGGCCAGACTTGGCCAGATCGATCGCGATAGCCAGCATCTGGGCCTCTATGGTCGCGGTGACTGGGGCAATCTGAACATTCAGGCCGGTGCTATTGCGTCTTGGCACGCTCTGTCGTCGCGCCGCGACCTCGCTTTCGGGACGACTGCCGAAAGCCTGAAGGGCGACTACGATGCCACTTCGGAACAGGTCTTTGTCGAAGCGGCTTGGGCGGTGCCGATGGCTTGGGCCACGGTTTCCCCTTACGCCATGCTGGCCCATGACGCGCTTGACGTGGACGGCGTGGACGAACGCGGCGGTGTTGCTGCTCTGAGCGTCGCAAGCAAGGCTCAGAGCCTGACCACGGCCGGTTTGGGCATGGGCTTGGATAAGTCGTGGGTACGGGCCAACGGCCGCTCTGCCACGGTTTCGGCACGCGTGGGCTGGGAGAGCTATTCCGGCGATCTGGAAGCGGTCCAGACCGTTGCCTTCGCCGACAGCGCTGAGTTCGCGATCAATGGCCTGCCAATGGGCGACGAGGCTATGGTGGGTCGCTTGGGTCTGGCGGTTCCTATCGGAAAAGCCGGTACCGTTTCGCTGGATTGGAACGGGGCCAAGGGTTCGGACCAAAGCCGCAACGCATTCACGGTCGGCTATCGTCTCAGCTTCTAAACAAGAAAGGCGGCCCGCAGGGGCCGCCTTTTTCGTATGGGGTTGGGTAGGGGCTCAAGCCCGCGTCTTGTCCCAAGTGCCGTATTCGTGGGCAATAGAGCGGTCGATCAGAAGGCGCCAGACAGGCTCGGCAATCTCGGCCGAAAGACCGGCCTGGTCGGCAGCAGCCAGCACCTTTGACACCACATCCTCGATGCGGGTCTGGTCATAGACCGCCTGGCGGTTCGGCTTGATGCGGGCCGCCGCGTCCATGTAGCGCTGGCGCTCGGCCAGCAGCGTAACCAGAGCGCGGTCCACGGCATCTACGCCCTTGCGAACGTCCACCATGGTTTCGCACGCTTCCGGCGCGGGCCGCTCGTCGACGGCGACCGACAGCGGGGATTTCACATCAGCCGACAAAGGCACGCTCCAGAACATAGTCGCCCGGCTCTGCGTTGGAGCCTTCCTTCATGCCATAGGATTCCAGCAGCTCTGCCGTTTCCTTGATCATGGCCATCGAGCCGCACAGCATGACGCGGTCGGTGTTTGGCGAGAAACCGATGGGCAGTTGCAGGTCGGCAAACAGGTCACCCGACTTGATGCGATCGGTGATCCGTCCCGGCGTCTCGAACTTTTCGCGTGTGACAGTCGGATAATAGGTCAGCTGGGCCTTGGCCTCGTCGCCGATAAGCGGGTCATCGTGGATGCCCTTGGTGAAGAAGTCGCGATAGGCGAGGTCCTGAACGTTGCGCACGGTGTGGCAGACGATCACTTCCTTAAAGCGCGAATAGGTTTCCGGCTCACGCGCGACCGACAGCCACGGGGCCAGACCCGTGCCTGTACCGATCAGCCACAGGCGCTCGCCGCCGGTCAGGGCGTCTAGAACCAGTGTGCCGGTCGGCTTTTTGCCCATCAGCACGGTGTCGCCCGCGACGATCTTTTGCAGACGCGAGGTCAGCGGACCATCCGGCACCTTGATCGAGAAGAACTCCAGTTCTTCGGCCCAGAATGGGCTGGCGATGGAATAGGCGCGCAGGACAGGCTTGCCGCCGTCTTCACCCGGCAGGCCGATCATTACAAATTCACCCGAACGGAATCGGAAATCTTCGGGGCGTTTTACACCAAAGCTGAACAGCTGGTCGGTCCAGTGGCGAACCCACAGCACTTCCAGTTCGTGGAAGGGTTTGGGTTTGGCAGGGGAGGCGTCGGTCATAGTCCCTAACTAGGGCGTTCGGAAGAATTGCGAAAGGCTGGGCGTACCATCCAGTTGCGTGATTTTCGGATGACGGGGCGCAATTACGCCACTACTTTGCCGCCATGCGCACACTTCTTCTCGCTTCGACGATTCTGATGGCCGCAGCGGCCACTCCGGTCATGGCTCAAAACGCCGCAGCGCCTGCTGCCGTCACGGCCCCCGCATCCAACATCCTGACGGTAGAGCGCGTGTTCGCCAATCCGTCATTGGCCGGTCCGGTCGCCCGCGGCGTCAGTCTGTCGCCGGATGGCGAACTGGTCGCCTTCCTCCGCTCGCGCGAGGATGACGTGGACGTGCTGGACCTGTGGGCCGCGCCTGTTTCGGGCGGTGATGCCTTCAAGCTGATCGACGCCCGTGCACTGGTACCGGATGCCGGTGAACTGTCGGAGGCCGAAAAGGCCCGCCGCGAGCGTATGCGTATCTCGCAGCGTGGCGTGGTCGAGTATAGCTGGGACGAGCAAGGTCGCTACATCCTCGCCCCGCTGGAAGGCGACATCTTCCTCGCTAACCGTGCCGATGGCTCGGTCCGCCGTCTGACCGAAACGGCAGCAGACGAAATCGACGCCAAGGTTTCGCCCAAGGGGGCCTATGTCAGCTTTGTGCGTGACCAAAATCTGGTTGTGCTGAACCTCGAAACGGGTGCCGAGCAGGCCATCACGACCGAAGGCAAGGACCTGATCACCTGGGCAACTGCAGAGTTCATCGCGCAGGAAGAACTTGATCGGGACACCGGTTATTGGTGGAGCCCCAACGAAAAATACATCGCCCTGCAACGCACCGACGAGAGCGGCGTGGACATCATCCCGCGTCTCGACATCGCCGGTGGTGGTGCTTCGGTGGTCGAGCAGCGCTACCCGCGCGCGGGGCGTCCGAATGCCGTGGTCGAACTGTTCATCCACGACGTTGCCTCGGGCAATCGCGTTCAGGTTGATCTGGGTGCCAACAAAGACATCTATCTGGGCCGCGTGAATTGGGCCGCCGACGGCTCGGTCGCCTATGCCCAGCGCCTGTCGCGTGACCAGAAAACGTTGGATCTGCTGAGCGTCGATCCGGCCACCGGCCAAAGCCGCGTGATCGCGACCCAGACCTCGAACGCTTGGGTGCCGCTCACCCATAACTTCAAGGCTCTGAAAGACGGCAACTTCATCTGGTCCAGCGAAGAGACCGGTTGGCAGCACCTGTACCTGTACAACAAGGACGGCCGTCGCCTGCGTGCCATCACGCGCGGCGAGTATCCGGTAAAATCGCTGAACGGCGTCAATCAGGACACGGGCGAGGTTTTCTTCACCGCCTCCATGCGTGACGGCAAGGAACTGCCGATCGAGCAGCAGCTGTTCAAGGCCTCGCTGAAGCGCACTGTCACGCCGACCGAGATCACGCCGCGCGGCGGCTGGTGGTCGGCCTCGGTGAACGGCACGGGTACGGCCTATGTCGGCAACTATTCGGACCTGAACACCCCGTCGCAATCGGCGCTCTACACCATCGACGGCAACCGCGTTCGCTGGATTGAAGAGAACAAGCTCCAGCCGGGCCACCCGTTCTGGCCGTTTGCCGAGCGCCAGCAAAAGCCGACCTTTGGCACGCTGGAGAGCCACGGCGAGACGCTGGTGTGGCAGATGACGACCCCGCCGAACTTTGATCCGACCAAGAAGTATCCGGTCGTGATGCAGGTCTATGGCGGCCCCTCTGCCGGTGGCGTCAAACGCTCGTGGCAACCGGCCACCAACCAGCTTCTGACCGAGGCGGGCTATATCGTCTTCCGCCTGGACAACCGTGGCGAGGGTGACCGTTCGGCGGCCTTCAAACAGGCGCTTTACCTCAAGATGGGCCAGCCCGAGATCGAGGATCAGGTTCTCGGTGCCGAATACCTGCGCAGCCTGCCGTATGTTGATGCCGATCGCATCGCCATCATGGGCTGGTCGTATGGCGGCTTCATGAGCCTGATGGCGCTGACCGAGCCGAAGATGGGTCTGGCAGCGGCACTCGCCGGTGCGCCGCCGACGGAATGGAGCCTGTACGACACGGCCTATACCGAGCGCTACATGTCCACGCCGCAAGGCAACGTCGAAGGCTATGCGGCATCGGACGTTCTTAGCCGTCTGGATAACATGACGGGCCGTCTGCTGCTGATGCACGGCATGGCGGACGACAACGTGATCTTCGAGAACACCACCCGCGTGCTGAACGCATTGCAGGAAAAGAGCATTCCGTTCGAGACCATGCTCTATCCGGGCCAGCGCCATGGCATCCGCGGCAATGACCGCCAGTTGCACCAATGGCGCACCTATCTGGACTTCCTCGACCGCACCATCGGCACCCGTGCCGAAGCGGGCAAGAAGTAAGATCTTATCGAAGGGGCAGGGACATCGAAGTCTCTGCCCTTTTTTTAGAAGCGCCTTTTGCGCTTTGGAGGAGTGATTATGAAATCGAAAATTTGGTCGCTGGCCGCTGGTCTGTCGGCGCTTGCAACGCCTGCCTTTGCGGCTGCTGGCGATAAGGGCAGTCCGGCGGTGTGGATTGCGCTGGGGGCTGTGTTCATGGGCGTGTTCACGACCCTGATCGCCGTGCTGGTTACCGTTAACGC
>NZ_JSYD01000010.1:0-8489 GCF_054824005.1 Brevundimonas sp. GN22
ACTCGAACACGTGACCCCCGCATTACGAAAGGGGGAACACGATAATTATATTATAAAAGTCAGATATTTAGACTAAAAATTTTCCAAAATTAATTGTCATTTTTAATGGCATATGGGCCCCTTATTGGGCGTGCTTGTGAGCTAAATACTGTTGTCTTTTCAACAACATAAACATTTCTCACAAAACACATTTCATTCCCCATTATGCCCACACCCTCAATCCATAACCCAACCCATAAAGACACCACCAGAGTGTCCCATTCTGCATGGGCGCAGAGTAAAATTGACTGGAATGATTTGGCCCGCCTCACCGTGTTGGAGGAGGCAATTATGGCCTGTCCCAACCAATATTTTCTGACGCTTACCAGCAGACGTACCCTCACTTCTGATGACTTGTCTGCTGAAGTCGGCAAAGTGCTGCACAGGGTCAATGCCAAGCTGTTTGGCACCCATTACTCTCGGCACAAGAGAGTGAGATTGGCCACGTGTGCAGTTCAGGAGCGCTCTTATGCGGATGGTCTTCATGTCCATCTGCTCATTGGTGTGCCTGAGGGTAGCTTGCAGTTGAAGGCAAACCCATGCCGTGAGCGGGTGGGGGATCTCGTTATTTCGGAATGGCTTCGTGCTGATCCCGAAACCCGCCGAGCCGTGGCTCAAGATAGCCAAGAGGTTTACAACTTCTCTGGTGTTTCTTCTTACATCCGTAAGGGAGTTCGCAGTCAGCAAGCGTTCGACAATGTCGATCTGTGGAATTGCTCGCTGCCATACACGCCGTCTGCCCTGTCGTAATTGACAGGATAACCCATAAAGCCGAGCGCAGACGGCTCGCCTTACCTTCAAGACTTTGCACTTGGCATGACATTGTGTTGTGCCTTGATAATAGAGTATTGTCTAAAATTATTAATAATAACAGTTGTATGTGTTTGAATGTTTAGATGCGATATATAACCAAAAGGGCAGGGGTATGAAGGTTGAGGAAGATGGTCTTGATGTCCTCATAAAGGAAATCAACCTTACAGAAATTATGTCTTTGATTGAGCGTACAGCTCGATGGGTCGATCCTGAAACATTTAAACTATTGCCTGTTTGGTATCCGGAACATGCTCGGAAAAAGCATTTCTACAAGGGAGACTGGTCAGAGCCTCAGCTTAATAAAAGCCGATCAACAGGGACTGTGATCCATAAAGTCGAGGGCAATGTCTTTGCCAACAAGGCGCTGACAAAGGCGCTGGGTCTGACAAAGGCAAAGAGGCCTAACTGGTCATGCTGTCATATCTGGGGTGTTGATGACTCGAAGTACCAAAAATCAAACGCCGTGGTTCAGGATCGCCGCTTCTATTCGTGCGTAGCTAATATGGTTCTGTTGCCGACACCCATGAAGGCATTCACAGACACGATGCCAGAAGTGAAGGCCATGCTTCGCCACTGTGCAGCCAATCTCTATGGTTGGAAATGCGATCACCCAGACCTTGTTGGTTTAGATGATGACGGGGCAATTGATATGGACGCTTACCCTAAAAGTTGGCCCACATTCGTTGGCGAAAAGCGTCCTAAAGGGACCATTGAGCTGACGCCGACTATCCGTAAAATAGCTGAAAAGAGACTTGCTGACATTCGAAAGCAGGTGACCAGTCCTGGGGCGCATTATCCTATTGATGATGTGCTTGCCGTACTTGCCTATTGGAAGATCTCGGTCTGATAGGGGAGGTGCCGCTGCAACCTAAGCGGATAAGGTCGAGAGCCTTTTAAGAAGGTTTTGAACGGTTGCAGGGTGCCATCTTTTCCCTCTGGCGGTGAGGATGCCTTGTTCATTCAGCTTGATGGCAAGGGACGAGGCATTGAGGGGACCGTTTGCTTGAAGCTCAGTGATTATGGATTGCAGGCTAAGGGCTCGCTGATCGGCTGCTTTGATGTTTGCGGATATGGCTGCGGCATTGCCCTTGTCGGCTGTTTTAATGGCTTTGGTCCCGTTGGGATTTCCTAACCGGCTGACGGTGCGCCCTGACCGGCTGGACTCATAAGCTCCATCATTTTGAAGGCGTGTTTTTATGACCGAGAGAGCATCCTTAGTACGTCGGGATATTGCTTCTCGTTCGGCTTGAGCGATGACAGCCAGAACGCCAATCGTGAGATCATTTGCATCGGGTATGTCGGCAGCAAGGAAGCGGACGCCACTGTCACGAAGAGCGAGCAGAAAGGCTGCATTTCTTGATAGTCTGTCGAGTTTGGCGATGACGAGAATGCTGCCGGTCAGTTTGGCATGATTTAGAGCGGCCATCAGTTGGGGCCGATCATTCTGCTTGCCGCTTTCAACCTCTGTCAGCGCATTTATCAGTGTCAGTCCACGCTGACGGGCTAACTCTTCGACGGCGGCTTTTTGTGCTTCTAGTCCAAGACCGCTGCGACCCTGTGTGGCTGTGCTCACTCGATAGTACGCAACGGCTTTCAAGCGACACCACCTTGAGGGATTTAACAACACGCCTAACCAACGTCAGGCTTATAAGGCATTATCTTTCAATATCTTGATCAGGCAACGATGTTGAAAAATTCAGGTAAATACTACTGGAGGATGAGGGGGCTCTGTTGTCCCTTCGGCAGTATGGCTGGATGCCCTCCGTGAATTTGGAGGATTTCATGAGCGTTCTGAGCAATTTGAAACTTGAGAAGAGTGATGACCGTACGCAGGGTTATGATCCGGTGCGTGTTCGAAGAAAAAAGCTGGCAGCAGCCCTGCAAGATCAGTTGCACTTGCTGGAGGCATCACAAGCTGGTGGCTCGTACAGCAAGATGAAAATCAAGCGGACCCGAGATCTGGAATCTGACGAGTTGGTCGAGATCGAGCAGCGCCGCAAAGTGACCCCATGGTGGTGGGTCGATGACAATGGTGTCGTGAAATTTTCGATCCGATATGGATCGGCACGGCTGATCTTGAAGGACGAGAAAGACTGTCTTGTGGTGTCGTCTCTGGCGCATCTGCAAAAGCTGCTTCCGGCCCTTCGTCAGGAGGTGTTGGCAGGTGGTTTGGATGGTCCTTTGGCGATAGCAGCGGATGCGCTGCAAGCTCGCTTTCGATCTGAAGAACTGACGCCAACGCCAAAGGGAAAGAAGGGTCAGGCCGGAAATCCGGCCTGACTTTGTATATCAATGGAGGCGAGGTCTGATCCACAGAATGACCGTTGGGTCGGGATACCTCTGGCATGGCTTTGCAACACCCATTGCCAGTGACCAGTTAGGGTTTGACTCCCAAACGAATAATTTGGCCTTGAAGTCCTTACCTATTTCCTGAGCCAAGTATTTGTAGGGGCCCAAGTCTGGCTCAAGAAGGTCTAGCGCCGAGGCGATGAAGTCCGTGGCTTCCTCCATCGTTTCCGCCGGCATGATCCGGGTTATGCGGGTGCCGGTGGGAAACGGACCCAAGGCATCGAGTGGTAGAAAACCGTGACGATTTAGGGGGATGAGATAGTCCCAAGGGGGCTCGCCAGCCCAAGTCCCTGCATCTGACGAAACTGATAGGTCGATGCGGTCGCCATCATTCGAGTATGGACAGGTTTCGATGGTAAAATTCCAGTCGGTGTTCATAAAAAATCCTGAATTAATATGGGTTTGAATAGTGAGGGGGTCAGGTCGTTGCGTTTGTGCTTGTGTCACTCACAGCGAGATATCGGGTGGGGTGACGGAAGCTGAAAAGCTTGTCTCGATTAGCCTCGGCAGTAAGCGAACTGGCGTAAAAGCGGTCGATCATCTCGACGCTTGTTCGGCAGGCTCGGGCCAAGGTTAAAAGGTCAACATTGCCTTGTTGAAGACGCATGGTGATTGCGCTGTGGCGCAGGGAATAGAGAGACCGCTCATCCCCATTTGGTCCCTGCAAGAGATC
Organism: Brevundimonas sp. GN22; assembly: GCF_054824005.1. Taxonomy (NCBI): domain Bacteria; kingdom Pseudomonadati; phylum Pseudomonadota; class Alphaproteobacteria; order Caulobacterales; family Caulobacteraceae; genus Brevundimonas; species Brevundimonas sp. GN22. Next base: position 3,875 of record NZ_JSYD01000010.1, read on the forward strand.
AGCCTTCTTTAGGGCAATGCGGAACTGACGTCTGATTATCTCGTGGGCGTACTTGCGGGATCTACGGTGTGGTAGGAACAAGTAGTCATCTGGCTTGCCGAAGCCCTTGGCCTTTTGGTGGCTCAGAAGTCGATTATAAATCGGCACGGCAACAGGCATTGTAATGATCGGGTTGGCGTGGCCCTTTGATGCAGGCGCTGCGATCCGTAAATAGGCAGGTTCACTAGCGTTAGATGGAACGATGGTGATGTGCTTGTGCTGAAGCACAAACAGGTCGCCAGGACGGAAGAAGCCGTTGACCATAAAGGTGACCAGCCAGCGCAACTCCTTATCGATAGGAGATGCCTTCCACATGATTGGTGGAGAGGCCTTTTCCATTGATCTTAACGTCTGCAAGAGCTGCTTGTATTCGGCAAGACTGAACGCAGATCGAGGGGTTGGCTTCTGAGACGGTCGGGGAATGGGTGGCTTCTGCATAATCAGCCCATCTTCATGAGCGAGGCGGAGCACCACGCTAACAAATGACATCACAGGTGCGATCGCTGTCGATTTAAGGCCCTTGGACGCAAGTTCGTCACGGAAGTCTCGCACCTTACGGGCGTCGATCTTGGATATCGGCATGTCGCCGAAGAAGGCGTCGCAATGCTTCAGGCGGTCTTTGTAATCAGAGACTAGGCGGGGGGAGTTTTGGCCCAGTTTCACTCGTGTTTCGGCGTCTTTAATTGCCGTCTGGGCGGCGATAGAAAATGTAATCTTTTTAGGTCTCATGAGTGCTCCTTGGGCGTGCATGATGGGGGCTTGTTTTGAGCAAGCCTTGTTTAGGCGTTGAAAGGTAATCGGGCCAGCCGTGAAGCAAGCGTCGATGATTTCGAAGCGGTATTTAAGTAGTGGGATTAAGGTGTTGGTCAGACACGTACACCTGACAGGCCATCTTCTATATTAGCGTTATTAGCGACGGAAGATGTGTCTTGAAACTATTCAAATGCGCATGTTTGTGAGCGGATTAACATGTTTGTCGCTTTTGATTGTGCAAACAGTTGTTTTGGAACCGCTTTAAAATTCGTGATCGAAATGACACGATTTCTGGAGCGGTGCGGCACTGAAATTTATTAAAATAATATCGAAAAAGCCCGCCAATGAACGTCATTTCTGGCGTTTGGGAAGGCTGACTCGGGGCTAGGGGAAGGGCCGGTTCAAATCGCTTTAAAATCGCTTTGAACCGGAAGCCTATTCGGCAGGGGCGGGTTTTCTATTAACTGGCGTCTTTAGTGGCAGACTCAGAAAGACCATTCGCCATAAGATTCATTTTCCGCAAATCAGCTTCGGTATAGCCATCTGGGCGGTGTTCGCTTTTGTGATGGATCGTCGCAAAAAGGGCAGGGGATTCGTCCGAGTTCGATCCAGTCTTTGGTTCTTGAGATTTGTCGGTGGTCACAGGCGGCGTCCATCTGCTTTGGACTTCAGGGCTCCGTAGATGACCCATGCGATGAGGACGATGAACGGCTGAAGGATAGTCATGGTCAGGCCGACCAAGAGGTTGGTTTTGCGAATGTTCACCAAGAGAACGATCAACCAAAGACCTGCTGCGATCACGGCACCAGCCATTGGCGACCCCAATGATGCGGCACCGACTAGAGCAAAGATGGATACTAGGTGTAGGGCGTTCCACCAGTTCATGATCATGGGCCAGCCAAACCGTGATGCGGAATAGTCCGCTAGGGCTTTGGTGGTGCTAATGGCTATGATCAGCACGACGATTAGGGCGAGGATGAAACCGCCGACGACCATTGAAGTCGTCGAGTTGGACGAGGGTTCTTTATCGGTCTGGATGGGGGCAGGTCCGCTTTCGTTGTCGGAAAAGCGGTTCATCTCTCTTTCCAGAGCACTTTCTCTGGGCGTCGCTATCGTTTCTGATGGCTGGCTTTGATCGGTTTCTGGGCCTGCAATAGGTGTGTGGTCGTCGCTTGCTTGTTCTTCGGGTTTTGGGTTCGAGATTTGCTCTGCGCCGTTAGCGGCTACGTCGCTGATGGCTTGATCAGCCTGCACATATTCCAAGCTGTCTTGGGCTTGGGCTTCCATCGAAGCGGCCAGCACAAAGAGCGCCATGGCTGGCATTAGTAGTAATTTATGGATTTTCATTGCCCCTCCTGATCGGTCGGGGCCGTCATCCGCTCTGAAAGAAGCGTAAGGCAACTCAGACCGGTAACAAAGTTATCCGATTAAGCTTGGCCATATAAACTGTCAACGAAGTGAGTATGGATATCAGGGCGGTGATTGGACGGAATGTTCGACGCTTCAGGATGGCTAAAGGGCCTGCCCCAAGAAGAACTGTCAGCATTGTGCGACTTTGATCAACGCTACATCAGGCAAGCCGCATCCGAGAAAGGTGAAACCTTGGGTTGAGCAGGAAAATGCGACGAGGATAGCCAGCTTTTAGCGGATAGGGGGGGCTACTTCTATTTTGAGATAATATTGTTACGCTTGATGATCGTGAGACGGTTTGGAGCCAAAATGCGTATCTTTCCTCGCCCATTACAAATTGCTGACACCGAGGGGTTCACGAATGAAAAGGACATCTTCGGGCGTCAAGAACTGGGATCAGGTCTGACAAATTTGGTCGGGGTGGTGACGGATCCAATGGTTATTGCGATCGACGGCCAATGGGGCTCAGGGAAGAGCACATTCCTAAAAATGTGGGCGGGCCAACTTCGGCAGGCGCAGTTCCCCGTTATCTACTTTGATGCCTTCGAAAACGACTACATTGATGACGCTTTCATGGCTCTTGCTGGAGAGATTATTGCTCTAGTGGAAGCCCATAAGAAATCTCAAAATCCGAAAGCTAAGGAATTTAAGGATAAGGCGGTTGGGGCGCTTAAGGTTGTTGGACGGAGCGCTCTCAAAGTGGGTGTGAAAGCGGCATCTATGGGGGCTCTTGATGCAGCAAAACTAAGCGATGAACTGGTGGAGGCTGTCTCCAATGAGGCGGAAGATCTTACCGATAAGCACATTGGGGAGTTGCTGACCAAGCAGGCAGAAAGCCGAAGTACACTGCAAGGGTTCCGTGATGCCCTACGAGATCTGCCCGGAATTCTTATACCGCCGTCTAACCCAAGTGATGGTGATGAGGGAGTTAAGGTTAAGCCACTAATTTTCATTATTGATGAATTGGACCGCTGTAAGCCAAATTTCGCTCTCGAACTTTTAGAGCGTATCAAGCATTTTTTTGCAGTTCAAAATGTTCATTTTGTTCTTGGAGTGCATATGGGTCAGCTGAGAAATTCAGTTAATTCAGCATACGGAATTAATATTAATGCAAATACTTATTTGCAAAAATTTATATCTTTAACGTTTCCGCTTGTCGATCATCATGTTTACAGAGGTGACAGTGCAGTGGTGAAATATATTTCACATATTACTAATAATATAAATGCATCATCAACTGATTTGAGGTTTGTTCAGTCTTGTGCAGATTTTGTTACTAATTATGCATTGATAAATAGTTCTAGCTTTAGAGATATAGAGCATTTTATGACTAATATAGCTTTAGCTGCGGCATTTACTAATGATAATACATTACGTCCGGTGCCTATAGTAGCTGGTCTTTCTATTTTAAGGGTATCAAATCCAGATCTTTATATAAAAGCCAAGTTAAATAAGACAACTTATGACGAGATCTCAAAAGCGCTTTCATTAGATTTAGTATCTTATGATGACAGTGTGGTTGGTTATTCTGATTGGGATGTATCTTGGTGGCAATATTGTTTAAAGCAAGATATTCCAGATGATGTAAAATCGAGTTTCGGAAATGGACTATTTCGATACAATGTGCGGGATAGGTTCAGTATTGTTCCGTTAATATCACGAAGAGTTATAGATAAACTTCTCCCTTAAATCGGAGAGTTGTCTGCCTTTGTAACGCTCCCAAAAGAGACAAGATCCAACCACACTCACTAGGAACCCACGACGAACGCTAGTCAAAGGCACGTTAGCTTGAGCCTTAGCCTTAGATGCAGATCATATATTGTCTGGAAAGGAGGTGCCGTTTACGTGACACGACGGCGGTTTTGGCTGTTGGTGAAGGCTGCAGAACCAATGCTATGTTGAGCATATGAAAACGGCTCACATAGGGGCGGCTGGCGAACTGCTAGTTCAATATCGCCTTCTGAAACATGGCATCGACTCGGCGGCTATGACAATCGATGATGGCATCGATTTAGTGGCTTACTCTCCACGTCTTAGAGACGCTGTGACGATACAAGTGAAAACAATCAATCAGCCCAAGCCTGGCGGAGGGAAGGGCAAACTAGCTAACAACTGGAGACTGAGAGAAAGCAGCCCTGCGACCCTTGTAGCGCTGTGTGATCTATCAACCGATCGCACGTGGATTTTCCGACATGAGGAATTTGTCAAAGAGGCGCAGCAGCATTCTAAAGGAACGGCGCACCTGTATTTTTACGTGGATCGAACGGCTAGGGTGCCTTCGCAGTCTATGGAAGCCCACTTCGATAGATATCTCATCGAGAGACGCATCGATGAGCTGTTTGGGTCTCCTGAGCCAGCTATGCCGAATGAAATCTAACGCACACCCACTAGGAACCCACGACGGACCCTAGCC
>NZ_JSYD01000096.1:0-18089 GCF_054824005.1 Brevundimonas sp. GN22
GCTTTTTGCTGTCTCACGCTCGGGCTGTGAGAGCGGTGAACCGTCCTGCGGCATCTCGGTATTCGGCTTCCAGGCGCGCTACGATCTGGGAAGTCGGCATGACGCTGTCGATGGTTTGGAGGCCCTGGCCCGCGGCCCATAGGTCCTTCCAACGCTTCTGTGCGCTGCCGCTATTATAGTCACGCGCCGTTGGCGCTGTGAGCGCGTCGGGATCCAGTCCGGCCGCGATGAGGCTGGGCTTTAGCCACGATGCATTCGTGCCGGTGATGGCGTTGGAGACGATCAAGTCATCAGGGCCACTAGAGACCACCATGTCTTTATAGGCGTCCTGTGCGCGGCTCTCGGAGGCTGCAAGGAACCGGGTGCCCATATAGACAAAGTCCGCACCAGCAGCGACTGCGCCGGCCACACCTGCGCCGTCTGCTATCCCACCCCCGACAGCAATGTAGCCATCAAAAAACTGCCGGACTGCCGAGATGAAGGCGAAGGGACTTAGATGTCCTGTATGCCCGCCTGCGCCCGCGCTGATACAGGCCATCCCATCGACGCCTGCATCCGCCGCCTTGCGGGCGAGGCCGAGGCTTGTGACATCGGCAAAGACCAGCCCGCCATAGGCCTTTACGGTTTCCATGACGGGTTTAGGGGACCCAAGGGCGGTGATCACGACCGGAGGCCTGTATTGGGCGATCAAGGCCAGATCGTCGGCCAGTCCCTTATTGGTCGAGTGAGTGATCAGATTGGCCGCCCATGGACCATCGGACGGCGCCAGCGCGTCAGTGATCTGACCCATCCACGCATCGAGTTCTGCAGCAGTTCGGCAATTGGGCGTGGGAAAGGCACCGCCGATCCCGGCTTTGCACGCCGCAATCACCAGTTCCGGACCCGAAATCAGGAACATTGGAGCGGCGATCACCGGCAGGCGCATTTTAAACGGTAGGGATGCGGGCAAGCTATCGAATCCTGAGAACGGGGGCGGTAGGCGCTGAAATCGTTATGCAGGCAGGCGCTCGACGATCATGGCGGAGCCGACACCCTGGGCACCGGTCGCGACCACCAACCCATAGCGTCCATCGCATGCATCCAGCGCGTCCAGCAGGGCGGAAAGCAGGATTGCGCCGGTTGCCCCCATCGGATGCCCCTTGGCCAAATGGCCGCCTCCGACGTTCACGCGGTCCGCGTCGACTTCGTAATCACGCAGGAATTTAGCGATCACGACAGAGAAGGCCTCCATGAATTCGATCCGGTCCATGTCGCCCAAAGCGAGACCAGCCTTGGCAAGTACGCGCTCCATGGCGTCGAACCCTGCGGTCAACGAGGCCTTGGGATCGCCGCCGAGGTCGACAGACCCCACGATGCGAGCGCGAGCGCCCGCCGCCTTGTCTGACACCAGCACAAGCCCCGCACCATCAGTCATCGGGGGAGCGTGGCCGATGGTATGGCGGAAATCGATTTTCCGGTTTTCCAGCGCCTCGGCGTAGGGCTCTGCCAAGGGGGCAAAGGCGGCGGGCAAGCTGGCGAGGAACTCGGCCGTGGTCTTGGCGCGCGCGGCCTCTTCTTTATCAAGGCCATTGACCGCAATGCGCGAAGCGACCAGCAGCGTGCCCTCGGCGGCTGCGCAAAGTCGTTGGGATCGCAAGGTGACCGCATCAAGCGCCTCGCGTTCCATATCGATATCCTCAGCAAGACGATCTGCGGCAACGGCCACCGGGATGAAGCGGGCACGCGGCTCGAGAGTGTTGTCGGTGTAATAGTCAGCCTTGTCGGCCATGAAGGGCACGCGGGACATCATCTCGACGCCACCCGCCAGAACCGTAGAGGCTTGGCCGGACGCGATCATTGCGGCTGCCTGCGACACGGCTGTCAGGCCGGATGTGCAGTAGTTGTTCAAACTGAAGGCAAAGGCGGCATCGTCGAGCCCTGCAAAAAGTTTGGACACAAGTGCGATGTGTCCGCCTTGTGCGCCCACCTGCCCGACACTGCCCAAAATGAGCCCTTCGGCGGCGCGCGGGGCATGGCCGCGAGCCTCCATGGCATCGACGAGGGCACTGATCAGCTCTTGGGGCTTGAGCGCAGCCAGTCCGCCCTCGGGGCGCGCTTTACCACGCGGAGTGCGAACGGCGTCAACGATATAGGCGGTCATACTCAATAGCTTCCCCGGCTGCAGCACGGGCCGTTTGATCGGCTCTGGCTGAGTAACTTTTATAACCGGACTATGTCTGGGATGCGTATCGAGCGCAAGCCGCTGACGGGTTGGCTAAGCGGGTCGAGAGGCACCCAACCTTATCACGACACTCGCTCTTGCTCCGTCTTTATCGATGAGAAGGCCTGACAGGACCATGTTCAGCACAGTGTCGGCATAGCGTCGGCGTAGATCGTCATCGATCCGCTCGACGCCAAAGCAGTGGTGCAATATGGGCTGCGCGAAGAACAGATGGTCGCAGGCACCAAGGACGATGAAGTAAAAGAGCATCGGGTCGATTTCCCGGATCAGCCCCTTGGCCATCGCTTCGTCCAGCAGGCGTTTTTGCGTCGCCGCCAGCGGGATGGAAATCGCCTCGGCGACCGCCTTGGCCGTCTCCTGCGTCTGGAACATGGAGTGGATGAGCCGGTTCACAAAGGGATAGCGGAAATAGACCGTGATGATCCCTTTGATATGCAGTTTCAGCTTCTCGACAGGATCTAGGTCCATCTCGGCCAGTTCTTCCATCTGAACGATGGCGCGGCCCAGAATGTCCGTCACAAGCTCAAGCAAAAGCCCGTTTTTGCTGCCGAAATAGTATTTCACCAGCGCCGAGTTCAGTTGCGACTTCTGGGCAATCTCGCTCAGTGAAATTTCAATCGAGCCGCGCTCTGTCATCAGGGCGGCGGCGGCCTGAAGAAGCCTTGTACGCGAGGATATCTTGGCCCCGTCGGATTTCATGGCGGCGTCGTCTAACCCTGTACGCGGTCGGACTGCCCGATCAGCGAGGCGATAAACTCCGCAGTATCAGGTCGTTGGGGAGAGGGCGGGAGCGGATCGTCGCAAATGGTCGAAGAGTAGCGCGGGGCGGGCGCAGGCTGAGCGACGCCGCCCACCTCGATGAAGGTCTTCCGCGCCTGATTGTGCGGATGGATCAAGGCCTCCGCCATGGACATGACCGGTGCAAAACAGGCGTCCGCGGAGGCGAATACTTCCTCCCATTCGGCGCGGGTCTTGCTGGCAAACACGCTGGCTAGCCGGACTTTTTGGGCGGCCCAGTCCGACGGGTTCATCTGGTTGGCGAACAGCGGATCGTCGGCCAGACCGGCGCACTGGAGCAACCGACCGTAGAACTGCGGCTCGATGGAGCCGAGCGAAATATATCCCGCGTCAGCAGTCTCATAGGTGTCGTAGAAGGGCGCGCCGGAATCGAGGATGTTCACGCCGCGCTTGTCCGCCCAGAACCCCTTGGCGAGGAAGCCCCACATCATTGACGTCAACAGGGCCGAGCCATCTGTCATGGCGGCATCGATCACCTGTCCTGTGGCCCCGTTTTTGACCGCCAACAAGGCCGAGACGATGCCGAAGGCCAGCATCATGCCGCCCCCGCCAAAATCACCAACCAGATTGGCGGGCGGCGTCGGCTTTCCATCGCTGCGACCGCACATGCCCAGGGCACCGGAGAGAGCGATATAGTTGATATCGTGTCCCGCCTTCTGGGCCAGCGGTCCGCTTTGGCCCCATCCGGTCATACGCCCGTAGATCAGCTTGGGATTGTCCGCGAGCAATACCTCCGGACCCAGCCCCAGCCGTTCCATTACCCCGGGCCGAAACCCTTCGATCAGGGCATCCGCGTGTTGGCAGAGGATGCGAAAACGCTCGCGGTCCTCGTCCTTCTTGAGGTCCATGCCCAATACGGTGCGCGAGCGCAGAAGCGGGTCGGTGGCGTCAAAGGGTGCATCCGGCCGCTCGATCCGGATCACCTCGGCCCCGTGGTCGGCCAGCATCATGGCGCAGAACGGACCGGGGCCAAGCCCCGCGACCTCGATCACCCTTATTCCATCCAGCGGCCCGCTCATGACGGTGTCACCTGTGCGAACGCCTCGGACATGCTGAATAACCCCTCCCGACCACATCGGGATTAGGGGTGGCGCATGACGCATTGTCAATCAGTCGGTTAAGGCGCGATATCTACGCGGCGGCGAGGCTATTGCCCCGCCAGCACTTCGCGTTTGATCTTCTTGGCGAGGCTCCATTTGTGGACCTCGGTGGGGCCATCGTAGATGCGGAAGGCCCGAATCTCGCGGAAAATCTGCTCGACGGGGGTGTCACCCGATACCCCGGTGCCGCCCATGACCTGCACGCAGCGGTCGACGATACGGAACAGAGCCTCCGAGACCGCGACCTTGGCCATCGAGCTTTCGGTCGTGCCCAGCACTCCGGTGTCGAGGATGCGGGCACACCAGTCGATCATCAACTCGGCCTGCTTCAGCTCGATCATGTTTTCGGCCAGCATGAAGCCGACGCCTTCGTGGTCGATCAGCGGCTTGCCGAAGGCGTGGCGCTTCACGGCATAGGCCGAGGCGATTTCGTGGGCCCGTTTGCAGGCACCCAGCCAGCGCATGCAGTGGGTCAGACGCGCCGGGGCGAGGCGCACTTGTGCGTATTTGAAGCCTTGATGCGGCTCGCCCAGGATGGCGCTATCGTCGACCCGCAGGTTGTCGATCTTGAGGATGGAATGACCGCCCGGCATGGAGCTGTCGATCGTCTCCAGCACGCGCTCGACCGTGATGGCGGGATCGGGCAGGTCGATCAGGAACATGGTCGCGGCCAGCTTGCCATCACCGGCATCGGTTCTGGCCATGATGATGCCGACTGAGGCTCCCACCGCGCCGGTGATAAAAGCTTTGCGGCCATTGATGACCCAATGGTCGCCCTCGCTCACAGCCGTGGTCTGGATCATCGACGGGTCGGCACCGGCCCCACCGTCGACAGCAGGCTCGGTCATGAAGAAGGCCGAGCGAACCGTGCCCGCGATCATTGGCTTGAGGAAGTGATCCTTTTGGGCGTCGCTGGCGACCTGTCCCAGCATGTACATGTTGCCCTCGTCAGGGGCCATGACGTTGAGTGCCACAGGCCCGAGCGGGGACAGGCCCGCAGCCTGCAGGATCAGTGCGGTCGAGCGGTGCGAGACGTGTTCCGTCCCACCCGGTATATGCGGGGTCAAGACACCTGCGGCGCGGGCCTTTTGGCGCATTTCATTGACCAGTTCGTCGGTCGGGCCGTGGGCCTCTGCGCGAAGGTCTTTTTCATACGGGATGATGGTTTCGCGCACGAAGGTTTCGACGCGGGCGGCGATTTCGCGGCCACGCTCCAGATCGCACTTTGCTTCTTTGGCGTTCATGCGGCTACTCCGGTTTGTGCCCATGCGAGGGCGGCGAGGTCGGGGAAGTTGTCGGCCATGGTCTGGGCGTGCTCGGACGCGGCGCTGCCGCGCAGCAGCCGGCCCTTGATGCCGTGGAAGATGGCGGCGAAGCGGAACATGTTGAAGGCGAAGTAGAAACGCAGTTCCTCCTCAGTCGGGACTGCGCGTCCGGTCCGGTCGCAATAGGCCTTGAGGTAGTCGACCTCGGTCGGGATGCCGAGGGCCTCAAGGTCTGCGCCCGCGAAGCCGCCGATCATGTGCGGCGGCAGGCGGTACATCATCATATGGTAGGTGAAATCGCCCATCGGATGCCCGAGAGTGGACAGCTCCCAGTCTAGCACAGCGCGCACCGTCGGACCGTCCGCGGCAAAGATCAGGTTATCGGCACGGTAGTCGCCGTGGATGATCGAGGAGGCTCCATCGTCTGCCGGCATATTGGCCGGTAGCCATTCGATGAGGCGGTCCATGTTCGGATCCCGTCCGGCCAACTCGTCGGCCAGATATTGCTTGGACCAGCGCTCGATCTGGCGCGCGAAGAAATTGCCGGGACGGCCATAGTCGCCGAGGCCAATAGTATCGGGATCAATGCTGTGAAGCTTGGCGATGGTGGCGTTTAGCGCATCGAAATGGGCAGCGCGCTGCTCGGGCGTCAGGTCGGGAAGGGTAGGGTTCCAGAAGATCCGGCCCTCGACCAACTCCATCACGTAAAAAACGCTGCCGATGACACCCTCGTGCTCGCACAGGGCGACGGCACGGGCGACGGGAAAACCTGCCTTGGCCAGACCCGAGATAACCCGGAACTCGCGCTCGACCGCATGGGCCCCTTTCAGGATTGCCCCTGACGGCTTGCGGCGCAGGACATAAGCCCCCGAGGGCGTATCCATCCGGTAGGTGGGATTGGACTGTCCACCCTTGAACTGGCTGAGTTTAATCGGTCCCTTAAAACCCTGGGCGTTGTCTTCGAGCCATGATGCGAGGACCTCTACAGGAAGCTCGTAACCGGGGCGTACATCCCCTGCGCCTTCGAAAACACTCATGCCCCATCCCTTGTGTTTAATCGCCCGGCTAACACTATTCGATCAAAGGGGGTCGTCCATCGAATAGTGCGCCAAAGCACCCTCAAGGGATGGGGTTCTCACAGTCAGTCTTTTTATGCAAGCATTAGGGCTGCAGTTCCGCTACCAGATCGCGGTCTTCAACCATAATGACGGACAGGTTGCGCATTTCGCCTGAGGGGGTCGGCCAGGCGATTGTTTCTCCTTCGCGCAGCCCCAACAGGCCTGCGCCGACGAATGACAGGACCGAAATCCGGCCCGCGTCGATGTCCGCCGATTTCGGCAGCACCAGACAAACGCGCCGCACGTCCTGCGCTGCGCCGTCCGTAAAATGGACCCAGCGGTCCAGACCCACGACGCCCTTGGGCATGTCGTCCTCATCCACCACCTCGGCGCGATCAAGCTCCGCCTGAAGCAGGCCAGCCGGTCCCGATCCGGGCAGGTCGCCGACAAGACGCTCCAGCGCGTCAAAATCGGAAGCGCTGATGAAGATCGAAGGCGGCGGTTGGGGGTTGGTACGGGGTTTGGTCATGGTTTTACTCTTGGGTTTGGAATGCTCAGGCGGCACTGGGGCCGTCAGGATCGTCGGGGGTAAGGCGGGGGGCTGGCGTGGCGTTGCGCGCCCTGAACGGGATGACCTCGGCCATCGGCAACTGGACAGGCTCGACACATTTTTGGATGTCCGGGTGCGAGCGGCCACATCGGGCGCATTTCGCATCATCGGCGACGGGCATGACACTGCTCCGTTTTGGAGAGAAATGGGAAGACGCCCTGACCAAACCCGCGCACTGGCAGTGGACGCAGCTTCAGCGCCCCAGAGATTTGATTGTCGGAAAAGTCAGGAACGTACAGCGACGAACCCCGCAGCGGGGCCCCGCTGATACATCAGCGCGGTGAACCGCTACGGGTTAGAGGCCTTCGACGCGGCGACCCGCGTGTGTGAGGCGTCGAGCTTGGCTGACGAACCGTTTCATAACGGCTAGAGGCTGATGCTCGGCGGTGTAAAAGTCAAATCCTGACGCCGCCCGTTGATGGAGCCGACCCTTGATGAGCCTGAACGGCCTGTTGAAACACTGCCTGCAAACCCGTCGGCACCCGCTGGTCATGGGAATCGTCAATGTAACGCCGGACAGCTTTTCCGATGGTGGCCAGTACGACGGGCCCGAAGCGGCGCTGTCGCACGCCCGACAACTGATTTCTGACGGTGCCGATGTGCTGGACATCGGAGGTGAGAGCACACGCCCCGGGGCCGATGCCGTGAGCGTCGAGCAGGAAATCGCCCGCGTAGTGCCGGTCATCAGCGCCCTTCGCAAAGAATGGGATAGCGTCATCAGCATCGACACCATGAAGCCCGAAGTGGCGCGCGCTGCAGTCGCCGCCGGTGCCACGGTCTGGAACGATGTGACCGCCCTGGGTTTCAGTGCCGACAGCCCCGCCGTCGCCGCCGAACTGGGGATCGAGATCATCTTGATGCATATGCTGGGCGACCCCAAGACGATGCAGGCCGCTCCGTCCTATGAGGATGTTACTGCCGAGGTCATGGCTCACCTGACGGCCTGTGCCGAGATCGCCATCGAGGCGGGTGTTTCGCCCGACAGTATCTGGCTGGATCCGGGCATCGGCTTTGCCAAGACGACGGCGCACAATCTTCAACTGACCGCCGACCTCGGCCAGATTTGCGATCTTGGATATCCGGTCCTCTATGCCGCTAGCCGCAAGCGCATGATTGCGGAAATAGACCCTGCCGCTGCGTCCGCAAATGATCGGCTGGGCGGTTCGCTCGCGCTGCATCTGGAGGCGGTCAATCGCGGTGCCATGATGGTGCGGGTGCACGACGTGCGCGAAACGGTTCAGGCTTTGAAGGTTCGGGCCGCGATCCGCTCGTGCGAGGAGGCTCGCTGATGTTCGGCGTCTCTCCCTATATCGCGCCGATCCTTTTGTTGGCCGTCTCGAACCTGTTCATGACCTTTGCGTGGTACGGCCACCTGAAGGGCGAGCCCAAACCCTTGTGGATTGCGGTCATGGTGAGCTGGGGTATCGCCTTTTTAGAATACTGGCTGGCGGTCCCGGCCAACCGCATCGGCCACACGGTCTATTCGGCGGCTGAACTGAAGACGATGCAGGAGGTGATAACCCTCGCGATCTTCGCCGGCTTCTCGGTGCTTTATCTCGGTGAAAAGCTGACAATCAACCATCTGGTCGGCTTTGGATTCATCGCTCTGGGGGCATGGTTCATCTTTCGCGGTCCTCTGGGCAGCTAGGGCAGGGCCTGCGCCGAACCTTGCTCTCGTCGTCCGGATAGAGCATCACCCGCCTATGTCCTGGTTGCTCTCTCTCAATCCGTGGCTCGTCCTTATCGTGGCGGGTATGTTCGAAGTCCTTTGGGCGTCCGGCGTGAAATATGTGGGCGTGCAGCGTCCGCTGATTTCTCTGGGCGTGGCGCTGGCGTTGGCCGCCTCGATGGTCGGTCTTTGGGCCGCAACGCAAAAGCTGCCGGTTGGCACCGCCTATGCCGTATGGACCGGCATTGGCGCGGTCGGCGCTGCCATTGTGGGCGTAGCGATCTATCAGGAGCCGGCAACCGCAGTGCGCGCCGTGTGCATTCTGTTAATCGTGTGCGGCATTGTCGGCTTGAAACTCTTCTCCGGAGCGGCGGCGTGAGCATGGAATTCCATGGCGGGGCCAAAGGCCGCGTGCTGGTGATCGCCGGATCGGATTCCGGTGGTGGCGCAGGCATTCAGGCCGACATCAAGGCGATCACCATGCTGGGCGGCTATGCCGCGACGGCAGTAACGGCGATCACGGTGCAAAACACACTGGGCGTTCACGGCGTCTATCCCGTGCCGCTGGGCGTCATCGCGGCACAGGCTCGCTGCGTACTCGAAGACATCGGGACCGACGCGGTAAAAACCGGCATGCTGGGCACTGTGGATGTGGTCGAAACCGTCGCCCTCCTGCTGGATGAGGCGCAGGCCCCGACGGTGGTTGATCCGGTGATGATCGCCAAGGGCGGTCACCCGCTGCTGCCCGATCTGGCGGTGGATGCGGTGAAGCGGCTTATGGTCCCGCGTGCGACCTTGCTGACCCCCAATGCGCCGGAGGCCGAAGCGCTGACGGGTCTGGAAATTCGCGACCTCGACGGACAGCGTCGGGGCGGCGAGGCGCTTTTGCGTATGGGGGCCAAGGCCGTTCTGATGAAGGGCGGCCACGTCGAGGGCGACACAGTCATCGACCTGCTGATGACCGAGCACGGCGAGACGGTCCTCGAAAGTGAACGCGTCGATACCCGTCATACCCACGGCACAGGCTGCACCTTGGCCAGTGCCTGCTCGGCCGGTCTGGCAAAGGGGCTGCCCGTCCATGTCGCGGTGGCCGAGGCCTGGGCCTATGTCGCCGAGGCGATCCGTCGGGCTCCGGGTCTGGGCGGTGGTCACGGCCCGCTGGATCACGGCTGGCCTGTTCGCAAATGAGCGCGGCGATGACCGAAGCCGAGCGCGAGGCACGCCTCGTCGAAATCGTGCGCCGCGACCCCAACCTGATGCAGGTCCTGCGCACGGTCCGCGATCTGGACCTTCCGGACTGGCGTCTGTTTTCAGGGGCCGTTTATCAGGGCGTGTGGAATGACCTGACGGGACGCCCTGTCGGCTTCGGCGTCAAGGATTATGACATCGGCTACTTTGACCCTGACACCTCTTGGGATGCCGAAGACGTCTGGATCAAGCGCGTGGCCGATTCCTTTGAGGAGCCGCTCAGATCGCAGGTCGAGGTGCGCAATCAGGCCCGCGTGCATCTCTGGGCCCCGCAAAAGTTCGGCGAGGATTTTGCGCCGCTGTCCTGCACCGATGACGCCCCCGCACGCTTCGTCGCGCCCGCCTTCGCGGTGGGTGTGCGTCTGGAGGCTGACGACAGCATCAGTGTGCTCGCATCCTATGGCCTGTCCGATGTCTTTGACATGGTCATCCGCCCCACACCGAAGCGCGGCAAGGCCAAGGGCTGGGATGCAATCATCGCCAAGCTGACGACGCGATGGCCGGAACTGACGGTTCAAGACCGATAGAATACGAAAAGGGCGCGGTTCCGGGGGAAACCGCGCCCTTTGTTTGACGTCGGGACACTGGCGGGAAGTTTATCCCGACATCAAGTCTCTAGATTCAGCGACGGCCCGGACCGCGGTGGTCCTGACGCAGTTCGCGCTCCAGCTTGCGCTCGATCTGGTCGAGGCGACGCTCCAGCTGGTTACGCTCGGCGCGTTGCAGGCCGCCACGCATATCGATGCGGATTTGGCGCTCGATCGAAGCCAGCTCGCGCTTCAGGTCACGACCGTCGCGGACGTCCAGACGGCGCTGGGCCATGGCGCGGTCCACACGGACTTCAAGCGTGGCCTTGCGGTTGACCAGGCTGTTCAGGGCGACCGTCGGCGCAGCATGCGGGGCACGGCCATAAGCCTGGGCCGAAGCGGCAGCAGGCATGGCGGTGGCGAATGCAGCAACAGCCATGACCGGGATCAGGATCGTTTTGAACTTGCTCATGTGGAACTCCTTTCAAAAGCACCCGCTCGGTTGGCAACGGCCTTCTTCGCGGTATGGCCATAAAAGCAGGGTCAGGCTGAGCCGAAGCTGAACAGTGCGGGTCAGGCGCGGTTCATCTTTACCTTGGCCGCTGTAATGAAGGGCCGACAGGAGATCGCGCTGTTAATGTGACTCTGTCGCGTCACCTTACCGGTCTGGGATAGTGGCGGTTGGCGCTGGCCGGTGTTTCAGTCTAATGTCGGGCTAGGCGCTGACGTCTGCGCAGGCGATCTGGGCCAAAGTTGCTTAAACTTTGTGTTCAGCCCCTGTTCAGAGGCGCGGCTTTAAACAGATGCCCATGATGTTCTCTCGTGCCCTTCTGATGGCTGCCCTGATCGCCGTAGTTCCGGTAACGGATGCGGCTGCCCAGTCGCGCGACCGCGATCGGGATCGCTATGAACAACGCGACAACCGTCGCCATGATCGTCCGGATGATCGCCGTGGCCCGTCCCGCGGTGACGACCGCCGCCCTTCCAATGACCGCCGCGCCAACCCCGGCGACGTTGCCCGTCAGGTCCAGAATGGCCGACCGGGCCGCATGCTGGGTATGCGCGAGCGCGGTGACGACTATACCGTGCGCTGGGAATACCCCGGTGGCCGCGTCTCGGACATTGAGGTAGACGGCCGTTCGGGTCGTCCTCGCGGCGACTGATTTTCTACACTTCCAAGGTGAAATGACCCATGCGTGTACTGCTGGTCGAGGACGATGTTGATCTGTCGCGTCAGCTGAAGGCTGCGCTGTCCGACGCTGGCTACGCTGTGGACCATGCGCCGGATGGCGAAGAGGCATGGTTCCTCGGAGACACCGAGCCTTACGACGTTGTGGTGCTGGACCTTGGCCTGCCCAAGATCGACGGCGTGTCCGTGCTGGAGCGCTGGCGCCGCGAGGGCAAGACCACGCCTGTTCTGATTCTGACGGCCCGCGCGGCATGGTCGGACAAGGTGTCGGGCTTTGATGCCGGTGCCGACGACTATCTGACCAAGCCTTTCCACACCGAAGAACTGCTCGCCCGTCTGCGCGCGCTTCTGCGCCGTTCGGCAGGTCATGCCACCTCGACGCTGTCGTGCGGTGGTCTGCGCCTTGATCCGCGCGCAGCCCGTGCGACTGTGAACGGTGAGCCGCTGCGCCTGACGTCGCTGGAATACCGCCTGCTGCACTACCTGATGATGCATCAGGGCCGTGTGATCAGCCGTACCGAACTGGTCGAGCATCTTTATGATCAGGACTTCGACCGCGATTCCAATACCATCGAGGTCTTTGTCGGCCGTCTGCGCAAGAAAATCGGCCCGGACCGCATCGAGACCGTACGCGGTCTGGGCTACCGCCTGTCGCCGCTGGCCGGCGAGAGCGATCAGGGCTGAGTGAGCGTCCGTGGACGACATCGCGGTTCCTGAACCGTCCAACGACAATACCAGGCCTATGCGCTGGGAACTGCGCCCCAGCCGTTCGCTGACGCGGCGGCTGATCTGGCTGGCTGCCGGATGGATTGGGCTGGCGCTGATCGTGACGGGGATTGTCCTTACATCGGTGTTTCAGGAGTCGGCTTTCCGCCGTTTGGGCAGCACGCTGAACGAGACAATCGACGAAGTCGTCGTTGCATCCAGCATCACCCCTGAAGGGCAGATTTTCATCGGCGAAATCCGTGATGCCCGCACCGAGCGTCTGCTGTCCGGTAAATACTGGATGGTGGCAGAGCCGGACGCGAGCGGCGAACTGTCTGTCGTGGCAGGCTCGGACTCCCTCGGCGGCTCGGTGCTGGAATACGAGCCTGGTCTCGTCGAGCGGCTGAAAGGGGCTTTTGGCCAGACCGTCAGCTATAGCGCCGACTATGGCCCCAAGGGCGAGCCCCTGCGCATCGCCGCCAGCATCAAGACCTTGCCCGGACGCGACCAGCCGGTGGTCTTCTTTGCCGGCGTGGATCGCACCGATGTCGATGCCGATACTCGCCAGTTTGCTACGGTGACGTGGCTCGCACTGGTGCTGCTGGGCTTGGGGCTGGTGCTGGCTGTGTTCGTTCAGGTCCGCATTGGTCTGCGCCCGCTGTATGATCTCGATCACTCCATTGCCGAGGTCCACAAAGGCCGCTCGAACCGTGTGCAGGGCACCTATCCGCGCGAAATCCAGCCGCTGGCCGATCAGGTCAACCTGCTGCTGGAGCATTCGCAGGAAACGGTCGAACGTCAGCGCACCCATGTCGGCAATCTGGCGCATGCCTTGAAGACGCCACTGGCCGTCATGCTGGCCGAGGCGGGCAATCAACAAGGCGCTCTACCCGATATTGTGCGCCGTCAGGCCCGCATCATGCGCGATCAGGTCGAGCATCACCTGCGCCGCGCCCGCGCTGCTGCACGCGCTGCCCATGGTCTGGGCGAAAGCACGCCGGTCGGTGATGTGATCGACGAACTTGCCGTGATGATCGAGCGTGTGTTCGATGAGAAAGGTCTGGAGATCGACTGGCGCGCGCCGGATGATCTGGCTTTCCGTGGCGAGCGTCAGGACCTGCAGGAAATCTTCGGCAACCTGATCGAGAACGCGGGCAAGTGGAGCAAGCGACGCGTGCGCGTGCTCGCCGGTCCCTCCATCCCCGGCCAGATGGTCGTGGTGGTCGAGGACGATGGTCCGGGCATCCCCGAAGAGCAGCGTGACGCCGCCCTGAAACGCGGCACCCGCATGGACGAAGACACCCCCGGCACGGGCCTTGGTCTGTCCATCGTGGATGAACTGGTGCGCGCGTATGGCGGCCGCCTGACGCTGGGTTCCAGCGAAATGGGGGGGCTGAAAGTCATGCTGGACCTGCCCGCCGCCGACGCCTGATTTCCTTTCCGGGAACACCACGTTAACGGACAACAGTGCATGGTCAGGTGGATACTTCCCGACCCGAAGGAGCCGACCGGAACCTCTTCATGGCGGAACTGACCTCCGCACACAGGGCTGCCCTGACCGAGGTAATCGCGCGTTGTCCCGACACCATCCTGTCCCAGCTTGAACTGGCTGTGGCGGCGATGTCGGGCCCGCGCGCCGAAGCCGTGCGCCTAATGATGGCCGAGGAGCTTCAGGACCGTCAGCGCCGCGATCTGGTCTTTCAGCCAATTCTGCCCCTGTTCCGTGCGCGTCAGGACGGGCTGGAAGCTTTTACTCTCCCGCCGCGATTGCTGGGCGACCTGTGGCGGGCGGCCAAGCGCAACGAGCCGGAACTGTTGCCGCAATTGGACCGCGACGACGACCTGTCCCGCATGATTGCCGACCGCCTGTGCAACACGGCAGCGGCCGCTATACGCGACCACGGGTTGAAGATCTGGCCCGGTGGTACGCCACAGGCCCGAATGACATTGGCCCGTATTATGGACGTCGCCGGTATTGCGCGGACAACTGTGCGACGACTGCCTGATTGGCAGGGCCGTATTGGCTCCGAACAGGCCGCAGAGATGAAGTTGGCCTTCCGTCAGGCCGCCGCCATCGGCGATGACGGGCTGGATTGCCTGATGGAGGTCTATTTCGCCCATCTGCGCGAGGGCTTGCAGGTGCTGAGACTGGCGTCGCACGCAGCGGCGCTGGGGACGCCGTCAACGACCTTGGCGCACGGGACGTTCGCGCCGTTCGTCGAGCGGGTCATCAAGGGCATCGTCGACCGCGCAGATGCTGTGGCCGCATTTGATCTGGCCGAAGGGGCACAAGGCGTTCTGGCCTTCCGTGACCGGCTGCACTGGCTGGCCTCGGCGCTGAACGAGTTCGAGGTTGTCGTATCGCCGCGACCGGACAGTGTCTGGGCCCGCACACTGCGCCACCAGAAAATGCGCGTGTCGGTCGCCCTGACCGAACGTTTCCAGATGGCGGACAAGGCGGTCGATGCCCTGTTGCCTCAGGAAAAAACGACCCTGGTGGGCCGGATGACCCGTGCCGTGCCGCATCTGGTTGCGGTTGTGGACGATGCGCAGGTCGAAAGGGCGAGGCTTTTGGTGGGCCTGCTATCAACCGCGCGCGGTCCCGCCGCCGTGATGGGGTGCGAGTCCGAACGTCGCCAGACGGTCGAGGGTCTGACAGGCCGCATATCGAACTGGTCCGGCGAAGCGCTGGATCGCCTGCACCGTGCCGACGCCGCAGACGGGGGCCGTATCGCCCGCCGCCGCCTTCAGGTGATGGTCGATCTGCTGCAACTGGCGGGCGCGAAAGACGCCGCACGTACCGTCAGACGACGTCTTGCCAGTCTGGGTGCGGCACCGGGTGTCTCGCTTCGTCAGGCGTGATCCGCTACAGCGACGGGCATGACGATCTTTTGGATCCTGACCGCCGCCCTGACGGCCTTGGCCGCCCTGCTGGTTCTGACGGGTGCGCGCCGTGGCGCGGGCCACATCTCCGGCATGAGCGAGACCGAAACTGACCGCCTGTCCGGTGCCCGCGAACTGGCGGAACTGGACCGGATGAAGGCCCGTGGTCTGTTGGACGAAGCCGGATGGAAATCGGCACGTGCAGAGGCGGGGCGGCGCATTCTGGCCGCCCGCCGTGCGGAAGGCGCGCTGAGCGTCGGTGCCCGCGACGGACTTTGGGTTCTCGTCGGTGTCGGCGCGACAGCGGCAGTAGCCTTGGCGCTTTATTTCGGCATCGGCCGCCCCGGCATGCTGGATCAACCCTATCAAAAGCGCGTGGCCGAATGGGCCGCAAAGCCAGAGGCCCTTGAACCGGCTCAGGTGGCTGCGGTCATGAATGCAGTGGTTCGTGAAAAGCCCGACGATGTTATGGCGCTTTCCATGCTGGGGGCGGCCCGCTTCGAGGCCGGTGACGCAGTCGGGGCTGCCTCGGCTTTCCGCCGCGCCCTCGCCATCGCCCCCGACAATGCCCAGAACTGGGCGCGTCTGGGTGAAAGCCTGGTGCGGACCAGCGAGGGCCGCATCGGTGCCGACGCCGAGGCCGCCTTCCGCGAGGCGGTGAAGCGTGACGCAAATCAGTTGGGCGCCCGCTACTTCCTTGGAGAGGCTGCGCTGGCTCGCGGAGATGTGGCCGAGGGCGAGCGCATGTGGGGGCCTATCCTGCGTGTGCTGGAGCCGAACGATCCGCGTCGCCCCGAACTTGAGCAGCTTCTGGCCGAAGCGCGCGCCAAGGGGGACAAGTCGTGACCGCCTTGCGTTTTCAATCTGACAGTGCCGTGTGCGTCCTATGAGCTGGCTTCCCAAATCCCCTAAAGCCCGTCGCCGCCTGTGGGTGGTGATTGCCGCTGCGCCCGTGCTGGCGCTGGCGGTCGGCCTGTCGCTGTGGGCGATGAAGGACAATGTGACCTTCTTCTTCTCGCCGTCCGAAGTGACGGTTGAGAAGGTGCCGACCGGGCAGATGATCCGTCTGGGCGGGCTGGTCGAAACGGGCAGTGTGGTCAAAAGCGACGACGGCTCGGTGCGCTTCAGTGTGACCGACAACGCCGCCTCGGCCATCGTTCATTTCAAAGGGGATCTGCCGGACCTGTTCCGCGAGGGGCAGGGGATTGTCGCTCAAGGCCGGTTCAATCCGGACCGCACCTTTGAAGCGACGCAAGTTCTGGCCAAGCACGACGAAACCTACATGCCGCGCGAAGTTTCCGACCGCCTGAAGGAAAAGGGCGAATGGCGACCGGAAGCGGGCGATGCCGCTGTGACAGGGAACTGATCGCGTGATCGTCGAACTCGGTAGTTTTGCTCTTATTCTGTCGCTGGTGCTCAGCGTTCTGGGCGCTGTCATGGCGACGTGGGGCCGTATTCAGCGTCGTCCGGTCATCGCGGGAGCTGCTTCGGCTGCGATGCTGGCGTCTGCACTGGCTATTGTCGTGGCTTTTGCGGCGCTGGTGTTCGCCTATGTGACGTCCGACTTCTCGGTCGCGAACGTCGCGGCCAACAGCCACACCGACAAGCCCATGTTCTACAAGATTGCGGGCGCGTGGGGGAACCACGAGGGCTCGCTGCTTTTGTGGTGTCTGGTGCTGACCGCGTTTGGCGCGGTGCTGGGTCTGTCGCGTGGCCTGCCGTTTGGCCTGAAGACCTCGGCGGTCGCGGTTCAGGCCGTGCTGTCGACCATGTTCCTCTCGTTCGCAGCCTTTACGTCCAACCCGTTCAACCGACTGCTGGAAGCCCCGGTACAGGGGCGATCGCTTAACCCGCTGCTTCAGGATCCGGCCTTGGCCATCCATCCGCCGCTTCTTTACATAGGCTATGTCGGGTTCTCGGTCTGCTTCTCGCTGGCTGTTGCGGCCCTGATTGAAAAGCGTGTCGATCCGGCATGGGGCCGCTGGGTGCGTCCATGGGCGCTGGCGTCGTGGGCGCTGCTGACTGTGGGCATCGGTCTGGGCAGTTTCTGGGCCTATTACGAACTGGGCTGGGGCGGCTGGTGGTTCTGGGATCCGGTCGAGAACGCGTCCTTCCTTCCGTGGCTGGCGGGCGCGGCCCTGCTGCACAGTGCCATTGTGACCGAGCGTCGCGGCGCGCTGGCGGGATGGACGGTCTTTCTCTCTATTCTGGCCTTCACCTTCTCGATGCTCGGGGCCTTCCTCGTGCGTTCGGGGGTGCTGACCTCGGTTCACGCCTTCGCCGTTGATCCAGAGCGCGGCATGATGCTGCTGGCCATTCTGGGCATTGCCTCGGGCGCTGCCTTTGTCCTGTTTGCCCTGCGTGCTCCGGCCATCCGTTCGATGGCAACATTCGCTCCGGTCAGCCGTGAAGGTATGCTGGTTCTAAACAACCTGTTCTTGACCACGGCGGCAGTGACTGTCCTTCTCGGCACCCTTTATCCGTTGCTGCTGGAAGCGACGACCGGCGCGACCATCTCTGTCGGTCCCCCCTATTTCAACGCTGTCTTTGCGCCGCTGATGGCCGTGGCCTGTGTGATCCTGCCCGCCGGTCCCTTCCTTGGGTGGAAGCGGGGGGATTTGAAAGGCGCGCTCCAGCGCCTGCGCTTCGCAGCCCTGCTGGCTGTGGCGGGTGCCGGTCTGGCCTTCGTGTTGTTCGATCCAAAGAAGGCCCTCGCAGCGGCGGGTATCGGCCTCGGCCTATGGCTGATCCTTGGGGCCATCTTCGAGGTCGCAGAACGCACGCGCGCCATGCGTGCTCCCTTGGCCGAAACCCTG
>NZ_JSYD01000097.1:0-11423 GCF_054824005.1 Brevundimonas sp. GN22
GCCATGACCTTTGCGCAGGCGTTTGCGGCGCGTGACGGTGGCAAGGCGCTGGAAGGCGAGGGCCTGCGCGAACTGCGCGGGGACAAGCCGTCGGCGAAGGCGCTGGCGGCCTTTGGGCGTCAGGCCGTGGGGCGCTTTACGGTTCCGGTCGAGATGCTGGAGACCTATGCCGATCTGAGCCGCAAGGCGGGTCGGAACGAGCTGCCGCAAGAGGCGCTGGATACCCTGGGCTGGAACATCGGTCAGGTACGCGCCGTCCGCTCGGCCCTGCGTGGTCCGCGTCGTGACGAGGCGACAACGGCTGCTGCCCCCGCCGTGGTGGACGAGAACAACCCGTTCGCTGCCCTGATGGCGCTGAAGGCGGCAGAGCCGGAAGCCAGGCCCGCCAAACCCCACCGCGAGAAGAAGCCGAAGAAAGCTGCAAAGCCTGTGGCCGAGGGCGAGACGCCTGCGGAAACCACTGAAAGCGAAGAGGCACCCAAGAAGAAGCGCCGCCGCCGTCGCGGCAAGGGCAAGGGCGAGGCTGCCGTGGCCGAGGGCGCGGAAGCGAGCGAAAGCGCCGGTGTCGAAGGCGCAGAGGGCGAAAACTCTGTGGCCGCCGAAGGTGATGCAGCGCCCAAGAAAAAGCGCCGTCGTCGCCGCAAGCCCAAGGGCGAGCGCGTGGCGGCTGAGGGTGAAGCTACCGAAGCCAGCGAAGGCGAAGCGGATGCTGCTGCTGCCACGCCAACGGCTGACGGTGAGGCCGCTCCGAAGAAGAAGCGTCGCCGTCGTCGTGGCAAGAAGCCGGTGGCTGAAGCCGGTGCCGATGGCGCCTCGCCTGACGCCGTTGAAGGTGCGGGTGAAGCTGCTGCTTCTTATGAAGCTGGCGATGCTCCTGCCGAGGGCGATGTGAAGAAGAAGCGCCGTCGTCGCTCGCGTAAGCCGAAGTCGGCTGCTGAAGCTGGTGAAAGTTCGGAGGTGGCTTCTGCCCCCGCGGATGAAGCACCGTCGGACCAACAGGCATCACCGCTTTCGCCTGAACCTTCGGGCGAGGGCTGAACCCATGCCTGGGTGCCGCTATGGATGACAGCGCCGCTCCCCAATCCATCCGGATTGATCTGTGGCTCTTCTACGCCCGCTTCTTCAAGACGCGGGCGCTAGCGGCCGAAATGGTGTCGAAGAAGAAGGTACACTTGACCCATCAGGGTCGGCAGGTGCGTCTGGATAAGCCCAGTCGCACGGTCCACGTCGGCGACGAGATTATGTTCAGCCTCGGTGGTCGGATCACACAGGTTAAGGTGCTGGCCATCGGCGAGCGCCGTGGGCCAGCCACCGAGGCGAGAACGCTTTACGAGGATCACTCGCCCAAGGATCAGCCGCAGCCGGTCGCCAAATGGGATGGTGATCGCGGTGGTCGCGGACATATTTAAGGGCGCAGATCCGAAAGCCTGCGCCCTTTCTTAACCGCCTCAAATGGCGGAGCATCGCCTATTTGACGAACTCGCCCTCGATGTGAAGTTCGACCTCGTCACCCAATGCCGGCAGGCCGTAGGTGATGCCGAAGTCCGAGCGTTTGATCTTGGCCTCGGCGTCAAAACCGGCGCGGTATTTACCGCGCATAGCACCGGCCTGATTGAACTCGACTTCCAGTTTCACCTCTTTGGTGATGCCCTTGATGGTCAGGTCACCATAGACGTCGGCCTCGTTGGCGTCGTCGCTGTCCACCACGATACGAGTCGAGCGGAAGGTGGCCGTCGGGTATTTCTCGACGTCAAAGAAGTCCGCGGTCAGCAGGTGGCGCTTGAGCGCCTCGTCGTTGGGGGCGATGTCTGCGATCGGAATCTCAGCGGTGAGCGAACCGTTGGCCGGATTGGCGGGGTCCAGCTTCAGCTGCGCCTTCACATTGACGAACTGGCCGATGTAGTCCGAAAAGCCGAGGTGATCGATCTTCCAGGTGATGCGGCCATGCGAGGAATCGAGGGCGTAATCGCCTGCCTCGACCTGCGCCGGGTTCTTGGTGAAGGCGTTCTGGGCCACGACACCGCCGGTCCCCAGCAGTGCAACAGCCGAGGCGACGATCAGAGTTAAACGGGCTTTATTTTGCATAGGCGTTCTCCGGAAGGTCTGAAACGCGAAGAGGGTGGGTAAAGGCTTATCGCCTGACTTGCTCGAAAAGCTGACAGTCCACCCTGATGAGGTCGGCAATAGCACACCGGGGGCACGGTAAATACGCACAGGGCCGATATCCAGTTCACGTCGCGGTGTCCCAAACCGGATTTTTTGCGTCTTTGACCAAGGTTGATGGCGTCATCGGTTGACAGGCAGGGGAGGGAGGGGGCATTTGCCCGCCCTCGACCTCAACCAGTTCAGACGGGCCCGACTGCCGCAATGACCTACATCGTCACCGACGCCTGCGTGAAATGTAAGTTCATGGACTGCGTGGAAGTGTGTCCGGTGGACTGCTTCTATGAAGGCGAGAACTTCCTCGTTATCGCGCCTGATGAATGCATCGACTGCGGCGTGTGCGAGCCGGAATGCCCGGTGGATGCCATTGTGCCGGATACCGAGGACGAGCCCGACGGCAAGTGGCTGCAGATCAACGCCGAATACGCCAAGGTCTGGCCGAACATTACGGTCAAAGGCACCCCGCCTGCAGACCGCGAACAGTTCGAGCGCGAGACCGGCAAAT
The DNA here is from genome assembly GCF_054824005.1 of Brevundimonas sp. GN22. Classification (NCBI taxonomy): domain Bacteria; kingdom Pseudomonadati; phylum Pseudomonadota; class Alphaproteobacteria; order Caulobacterales; family Caulobacteraceae; genus Brevundimonas; species Brevundimonas sp. GN22. Next base: position 2,669 of record NZ_JSYD01000097.1, read on the forward strand.
ACGAAAAATACTTCAGCCCGAAGCCCGGTAAAGGCTCCTGAGTTCAGCGCCATTTTCTGAACACAATTGGGCATAGCACAGCTTTTGCGCTGTGTATGTTTTGAGATTTAGCAATTTTGTGGTAGGTTCCTCCCATTCGAAACGGGTAGTGCCGCAACTCTGCACGCTATCCGAGTTTGCGACAGAACCCCGCATTTAACGGGGTCGGCCAGAGGTTCGGTGATCCTGTACAGCATCTGATGTGTGGCTTTGACATTCTCCCGACGGAATCAAATCCGGCGGCGGGAATGCTTTTGCTCTATCGGAATGTTGCTCAAGTCACCGGCGTTTGTGCCGGGAAAGGAATGTCATGACGAGCAAGTCCGGTCTGGAATTCAAGGTTGGCGACGCTGTGGTCTATCCGGCCCACGGTGTTGGCAAGGTTGCCGCGATCGAAACTCAGGAAGTCGCGGGCATGTCGCTCGAGGTCTACGTCGTGACCTTCGATCATGAAAAAATGACCCTGCGCGTACCGACCAAGAAGGCCGCAACGGCTGGTCTGCGTACGCTGGCTGCCGACGACACCGTCACCAAGGCCCTGACCACCCTCAAGGGCCGTGCACGCATCAAGCGCACCATGTGGTCGCGCCGTGCGCAGGAATATGAAGCCAAGATCAACTCGGGCGACCTGATTTCGATTGCCGAGGTTGTCCGCGATCTATTCCGTGCCGACACCCAGCCTGAACAATCCTATTCGGAGCGTCAGCTCTATGAATCGGCTCTGGATCGCATGGCCCGCGAAGTCGCTGCTGCCAACGGCATCGACAAGGACGCTGCCATTGCCCTGCTGAGCAAGTCGCTGGCGGCCAAGAAGCCGATCGCATCGGCGGCTGCCGCTGCTGCCGAAGCAGAAGACGAGGCCGAAGCCGCTTAATCGGCTCTGCCAGATATACAAAAGGCCCGGACAGCGATGTCCGGGCCTTTTTTATTGTCTCGTACTGATCGGGATCAGGACAGGACGACGATGGCAACGCGGCGGTTCTGGGCGCGGCCTTCACGGTTGTTGTTCGGAGCTACCGGATTGGATGCGCCGTACGAAATGGTCGACATGCGGTTGAGCGGAATGCCCTGGGTGCTGAGGTAGCGGCGAACGGCCTCTGCACGGCTTTGGCCAACGCGTTCGTTGGTCGCGGCGCTACCCGACGAATCGGTGTGACCCTGGATTTCCAGATAAACGTTGCGGTTCTCGGCCTTCAGGCGCTGGGCCAGCTCGGACAGGCGCTGCTCGGCTTCCGGCGACAGGGCGGTCGCGTTGTTCGGGAACTTCACCGAGTCGTCCGACAGTACGACTTCGTATAGGAATTTGCCTTCGGCCAGTTTGTGGGCCGCGTTTGCACGCGAGAGGGCTTGGTTGGCGGTGCTTTCAACGCCGGTAACGCGGCTGTCTACGGCGCTCACGCGCTCGTCGACGACGGCGATGTTGTCCCGCACGAAGCGGTGACTGGCGCAACCGCTCGCTGCGACGCCAAGCGCCAGAACGGTGCCGATGGCAAAGGCTTTGCGGGTCATGATCGACATCAAGTTGCTCTCTGTTAACGACGGAGGGCTCTCCGCCAGACATGCAAGGTGAACTAAGTTTGACAGTCTGGGCCGCGTCATGACCCCGAAAAGGCAGGAATTTGTCACCTTGGCCGTAACTGAACGCACCATCGGGAATATATTTCCTCAAAAACCATCGTTTGCCATGAAGTTGGCATTTGCTGGTGTCTGACTATGTAAAATGTAGAGAGCTTGCTGCCGTGGAGTCATTGTGCGCCGAAACTCCAAGATCACGACCCGACGCAACCGCAATACAAGCTTGGCCATACTCTTAAGCTTGACCGTACATGCCGCGGTCGTGAGCATTATTTGGGGGATGCGTGCACAGTCACCGGCCGGGCCAGAGCCTTTACCGGTGGTGATGGTGGAGCTGATTGACCCGCCCGAACCTCCACCGCCGCCGGAGCCCGAACCGGATCCCGCTCCGACCGGACCACCCGCAGAAGTGCCCACACCTTCCCAAGCGGCACAGACCAAGGAAGCCGCAAAGGCCCCTACGGTTACGCCCAAGCCCCAGACTGCACCGCCGCCGCCCATCCACCGGACGCCACCCCCACGGGTGCCAACCGAGGTGGTGGCCGTATCCTCCGCGCCGCCAGCCCCTAACATGCGTCTGCTGGGCGATGGGGAACTGGCGGGCGCACTGGTCGCCGGAGCCGGTGCGGGAGGTGGATCGGGCGAAGGGGGCTCGGGCGGTGGCGGAAGTGGCGGGTCCGGGACTGGCACGGGATGCAATATGGCCGGGCGCCTTCAAGCGTTGGTCCGGCGCGATGCGCGGGTTCAGGCGACAGTGCGCGCGGCTCAGGCGCAAATGCAGTCAGGTCGTCGGGCTATCGTTATCTGGGACGGCGACTGGGTCCATGCTCTGGATCAGGACGGACGCGGCTTGGCCGGAGTACGTCAGGCGATCGCGGTGGAGGTCGCCTTCGCCCCGCGCGAGTGCAGGATGGAGCGGGTCAACGGCACCGTCGTGGTGTCCCTGGGGGACGATGCGGGCTCACCGCGACTGGCCTTTGTGGCTCCCAGTTGGCGCTGGGGTGAACTCGCGCTGCGCTGAGGCGGTTCGTCTTAGGCCTTAAAGTTTGTATTCAATCGAATACTTCTAAACTTAGGGTTCTACGAAAACGCAGAGTTTTCTTCTGGTAAAGCTTCGAATAACCGTGATCACCTGAATGGTGAAACGTGAACGCGATCAGGAGTTTCCGTATTTTCGCCACATTCTGGACAGCGCCGTTCTTTGGTTAACTGGCTAATATTACAGCGTTATTCACGAAAATGTTGGATCGAATTGCGGCAATCTGACGTTAGCGTCCTGTTCAAGATGGCCAACCGCCTAAGGGCGAGTGCAGGGAGGGCAGCAAAATGGCTGAGACCTGGGGATTGGAAGCGGCGCGCAGTGTTCTGCGCGAATGGGCCACGCAACGCGTCGACGAGGCGACTCAAAAGAGCGGTCTGACGGTGCAGTTTGATGGCGTCGAAGCCTGGTTGTTGGCACAAGAGCCGCAAACGCTGGAAGAGGCCGAACGGGTACTGGTTGTGTTGGAAGCCTATCACGCCGGAAGGACCGAGGGTCTGGACGTGCTGATGAGGGCGGCAGGCGAGCATCGTCGGGACGGGGCCGCAACCTCCCGTGTCGGCCACAGCTTTGCACCGCGTGCCTATGGCCCCGTCGGCGGGCGGGCGTAAAATCAACTTAAAAGCGATCCTTACGTAACGTAAGGTATTGGTTCGCGTGGTGGTGTTCTGCTAGAGCGGCGTTTCTTTGGTCGCCGTGGCGACGCTCTTGCGCGAACCTCCCTGTGAAATCATTGCGTCTCGTCATGGCCAGTGCGCCATGGGTACTGCTGTTGGCCGCCGGCCCCTCCTTCGCTGCGGAAGAAGTAGAACAAGCACCCACGTCGGTCTCGGACATTGTGGTGACAGCCGAGCGGGGACGGGATGTGCTGGCGAGGGTGCCGTTGTCGTTGACGGTGACCGACGGGGCGTTGCTCCGCGACCTTGGCGTCCGCGACATCAAGGATTTGCAATTGACGACGCCGGGTCTGCTGACGGCGTCTTCGTCCAATCAGACTTTCACCACGGCCCGTATTCGCGGTGTTGGCACGGTCGGCGACAACCCGGGTGTCGAGAGCGCTGTGGGCGTTATGGTCGATGGCGTCTATCGCCCGCGCAACGGCGTGGCTCTGGGCGATCTGGGCGAGGTGGAGCGGATTGAGGTGCTGAAAGGCCCGCAGCCGACCCTGTTTGGCAAGAATGCTTCGGCGGGCATCATCAATGTGGTGACGGCGGTTCCGTCGTTTGATCCGTCGCTGAACCTCGAAGCCACCTTGGGTGAGCATGGCACAAAGGGCGGCAGCATCGGTCTGAACGGCCCCTTGGTGGGTGACCAATTGGCGGGGCGTCTCTACGTCGCCACCCGACAGCGCGACGGGCTGTACTCGGTCCGTACGGGCGAAGGTCCGCGCACGGCGACCGATGACCAGAACGAAAACTATGACACCATCCGCGGCCAACTGCTGTGGACCCCGCGCGATACCGTCAGCGCACGTTTGAGCGCCGACTATACCGCGCGGGACGAGCGCTGCTGCGTCGGTGTTCAGGTGCTTACCGGCCCGACGGCCCCGATTTTGGCGGTCCTGTCGCCGGACGGCGGGGTGATGGCGACGCCGGATCCGGACGCCCGCATCGCCTATTCCAACCGCGACACCAACACCCGCATCCACGACCGCGGCGGGTCGCTGCATGTGGATGCCGATCTGGGCTGGGCGCGTCTGGCTTCGGTGACGGCGTACCGCGATTGGCGCGGAGTGATCTCGCAGGACTGGGACTTCAGCTCGGCGGACATCGCCTATCGTCCGGATGACGGAAGCTGGTCCAACCGTTTCCGCACACTGTCGCAGGAGTTCCGTCTGTCGGGGGAGACGGCGCGCTTTGACTGGAACGCGGGTCTGTTCCTCGCTGACGAGAAGCTCAGCCGCCGCGACAGCATCCTTTATGGGCGCGACTATGAGGAATATGTCGGGCGTCTGCTGACCCGTAGTGCGGGTAATCCGCTGGGGCAGGCCGATGGCGTGTCGCAACTGACGGGCCTGCCGTTCGGCACCAACTTCATCGAGGGCGAGGGTCAGTGGGACGCCTATGCCCAGCGCGCCAAGTCGGCGGCCCTGTTCGGCCAGATCGACTATCGCCTGACCGATGCGGTCACGCTCAGCGGGGGCCTGCGGGCGGCGCATGAGAAGAAGACCATGACCGCCGACTATCGCAACACGGACGGCGGGGAGGCCTGTTCGGCGGCACTGGCGCGGGGTGTCAGCAACGCCATGCTGTGCCTGCCGTGGTCGAACCCCGCGTTCAACACTCTGAGGCAGTCCGAAAGTCTGACCGACGAAGGCGTAACCGGCATGGTCCGCGCCGAGTGGCAGGTAAGCGATCAGGTACGCCTGTACGGCGGCTGGTCGCGTGGTCGCAAGAATGGTGGTTTCAATCTGGATCGCGGCCAGACCAATCTGGTGCCGGATGCCTCGCGCGCTTTCCCGTCAGAACGGGTGGATGCGTTCGAGGTCGGCTCAAAGGCGGTCTTGCTCGACGACACCCTGTTGCTGTCGGTCGCAGCCTTCCGCCAGACCTATGAGGATTTCCAGCTCAACACCTTCCTGGGCACCACCTTCCTTGTGCGCTCGATCCCCGAAGTGCGGGCCAAGGGGGCGGAGGTCGATGCGATCTGGCACCCCGTTGAGGGGCTGTCGGTGCAGGGCGGCGTTACCTATGCCCAGACCGAATACGGCGATGATCCGATTGCGGGCCTGCCATTGCTTGCGGGCAAGCGTATGAGCTTTGCGCCGCTGTGGTCGGGGGCGTTGTCTGGCACTTATGAGCGCAATGTCTGGAGCGATCTGACGGGGCGGGTGACGCTGGGCGCGAAGTATAGCTCGGCCTACAACACCGGTTCCGACCTCGATCCGATCAAGGTCCAACCCGCCCACTGGCGCGTGGATGGCCGCATCACTGTGACCCGCGACGAGGCGTGGAGCGTCGAGGTCTGGGGCCGTAACCTGTTCGACGCAACCTATCGTCAGGTCGCCTTCGGCGCGCCCTTCCAGACCGGAACACTGGGCGCATTCCTGGGCGAGCCGCGCACGGTGGGCGTGACCCTCAGGTTAGCGCGCTAAGGCCTCAGAACCGCGCTTCGGTGGCCTTGTGCTTGTATTGGGCGCAGGCCATCCAGCCTTTGAACGGGCGCAGCAGGCCAAGGCACAAGAAGCCGATCAGCGGGAAGGTGAACACCATGTGTACCCAGATCGGCGGGTGGACGGTGAACTCGAAGATCATGAAGCCGACCATGCCCAGCGTGCCCATGATGGACATGACGAAGAAGGCCGGACCATCTGCGGTGTCGGCAAAGCTGTAGTCCAGACCGCACTTCGAGCATTTGTCGGTGATGGTCAGGAAGCCTTTGAACAGCGGGCCTTCGCCACAGCGTGGGCAGCGGCAGCGGATACCCGTAACAACGGGGTTGAGCGGCGGGTACTGTTCTTCTGACACGGTGTGACAATCCACATTCTGGCGGGCGATAGGCATCGCCGCATGTCCGACAGGTTCGGATTTTATCGCTATCACTTCAAGCGGTCGTTTTGTCCAACCAAGCTTAACCGTCGTTAACGACGAGGAAAGCCCCTTGGGGTGACAATGGGGGGATATGTCCGGGGCCCGTGTGACCAAGCGTGTGTTGAAGACCTCTGCAGCGGCTGCCGCTGCGGGGGTGATGGTGCTTGCGCCCATGGAAATGCCGCTGGCGGTGGCACAGACGGGTGACCCTATCGAAATCCGCGTCGGGGCCAACGATGCCTTTACCCGCGTCGAGTTCGGAGGTGTCATCGGTCGCCGCGCCCGCGTCCGTCAGGACGGTCGTCAGATCATTGTGCGGTTGGGATCGACCGCCGCTCCCGACGTCAGCCGTCTGAAGGTTGATCCGCCCAAGGGTGTCTCCAAGGTCGAGACCCGCGCGGTTGCGGGAGGGACCGAACTGGTTCTGACGCTGGCTGACGGGGCAGAGGCGGGAGCCGGAAGTGCCGATGGCGCGGTGTGGGTCAACATCCGTCCCGAAGATGCGCCCGCAAGCACTGACCCCACGGCCAAGTCGGCCGGCGCCGTTGTGCCTGTTACGGTCGTGCGCGAGAACGGACGGGCAAGGCTTCAGTTTGCTTTCAAATCGCCCGTAGCGGCCGCTGTATTCAAGCGCGGAAACGCCGTCTGGGCCGTATTCGATACCAAGGCCGCCATCCAGATCAAATCGGGTGAAGGTGACGGCATCCGCTGGGCCGCCGGTCCTGACTATACGGTCGTGCGCATCGAGGCCCCGTCGGCTCAACCTTTGTCCGCGCAAGCTGACGGCGCGAACTGGATTGTGTCGCTGGGCGAAAGTTCGGCAAATGACGGAATACACATTGTCCGCGATGACGAGGTGAAAGCCAGTCTGTCGGCGCAGGTCTCGGGCGTACGCCGTACCATCTGGATTACCGATCCGATGTCCGGCGAGCGTATCGCTACCGTGCCGGCGCTAGGACCTGTGAAGGGGGTGAACGTCGCCCGCCGATCTGTCGACGCGCAGATTTTGCGCACGGCGCAAGGACTGGCCGTCGAAGCCTTTGCCGATGACCTGAGCGTCGATACGGCCACTGATCGGGTTATCATCAGCCGTAAGGGCGGCCTGAAGCTTTCCTCGCCGACGGCGGCGCTCGAAGCGGCCGGGGCACCCGCGATCGATGCGCCTAAAGCCGCGCGTTTCCCTGCGCTGATCCAGACGGGGTGGGCCAACACCGGAACGGTCGGCTTCTCTGTTCGTCACCGTGACCTGCAGTTGGCGGCGCAGACGGAAATGGCGCGCGCGGCAGATGATCCGCGTGCTCCGGTCGAGGCACGTCTGGCCTATGCGCGGTTCCTCGTAGGCTCGGGCCTGCACTATGAAGCCATCGGCATTCTGAATGCCTTGATCGAACAGACGCCGGGTATGCTGGGCGTGCCGGAAGTGCGTGGTCTGCGCGGCGCGGCGCGGGCCAGCATCGGGCGACTGGAAGAAGCCGAAACCGATTTCACCTCCGGTGCCCTGGCCAATGATCCGGCCAGCCGCGTCTGGCAGGGCTATATCGCGTCCCAGCAAGGGGACTGGGCTACCGCGCGCCGTATGTTCTCGGCAGGGGCCAGTGCGGTTGATGCCTTCTCGACCGACTGGCGCGCGCGCTTTGGTACGGCGCATGCGATGGCGGCGCTGGAAACCGGCGACAAGGGCGGGGCCCGCGAGTTGTTGAACTATGTGTTCGGGCAACCGGCTGTGCCATCTGCGGACCGTCTGGCCGCGCGTCTGGTTCAGGCCAGGCTGTTGGAAGCCGAGGGACAGGGCAAGCGCGCTCTGGCCATCTATACTGCCGCCTCCCGCGCGGGGATGGACAACATCCGCACCACGGCCAAGCTGGGCGTCGTGCGTCTGTCGCTGGCCAATGGCTCGATGACGCCGGACAAGGCGGCCAAGGAGCTGGAGCTGCTCAAATGGCGCTGGCGCGGGGACGGTATCGAACTGGCGGTGATCCAATCGCTGGGCGAGCTCTACCTGTCGCAAGGCCGCTATCGCGAGGCGCTGACGGCGCTCAAGGGCGCAGGCGGACGGATTACCAGCCTGCCCGGTGGTGCCAAACTGCAGGAGCAGTTGGATCGCGCCTTCCGCGCTATGTTCCTTGAGGGTGCCGCGGACGGGCTTCAGCCTGTACAGGCGCTGGCGCTGTTCTTCGATTTCCGCGACCTGACGCCGGTTGGTGCGGACGGCGACGAGATGGTCCGCCGTCTGGCCCGTCGCCTGATCGACGTTGACCTGCTCGATCAGGCCGCGGAGCTGCTGAAATATCAGGCCGAGAACCGCCTTGATGGCGTAGCCCGTGCGCAGGTCTCGGCCAATCTGGCGGCGGTCTATCTGATGAACCGCCAGCCGGAACCGGCACTGCAAGCGCTGTGGAGCTCGCGCTCGACCCTGCTTCCCAATGCGGTGGCGGCCGAGCGTCGTGCACTGGAGGCCCGCGCCCTGATGGAGCTCGGTCGCTATGACCACGCCATCGAGATTTTGGGCCGCGATGCCACCCCCGCTGCCCGCCAGGTTCGCGCCGAAATCCTGTGGAAGCAGGAAAAGTGG
>NZ_JSYD01000098.1:0-881 GCF_054824005.1 Brevundimonas sp. GN22
ATCCAGCGCCAAATCGACCTTATCAACCTGACGAAACAGTACTCCGACGCGCAGGTCGCGAACGCAGCCGAAACGGCTAAAACCTATCTCGACGCTCTACACGAGGCAGAAGACGCAAGCCGCCAACTGGACAAGGACCGTGAAGCCCGCCTGAAGCAAATGGAGCGGGAGGAACAGACGGCGCAGCTTCTAAACGACCAGCTTATGTCACGCTTGCAACATGAGGCTGAACTGGCTCGGCTGTCCGGCGATCCTGTGCGCATGGAGAATGCAGAGCGAGAGCTATACATCGCCACTCGTATCAATGAGCTTCTGCGCGACCGACCTGAGCTTACTCCGCCGGAGCGCAAGGGCGTTGCCGAAGACGAGTGGGATGAACTCACGCGAACTGACCGAGAAGGTAAACTCAGGGATACCTTCAAGCGCTCATTCACTGACGGCATTCGTGCGGCCATCGACGGTGATATAGGTGGGTTCTTTGAAAATATGGCGGATCGCTTCACCGACCGCATGCTCGACAACCTCGCCGATAACCTCTTCGACCTTTTTAGCGAAGCAATGAAGGGGATGTCCAACGGCTCTAGCGGCGGGGGGATATTCAGCGCGATTGCCAAACTGTTCCCCGGTTACTCATCCGGCGGATACACCGGCGCGGGCGGCGTAAATCAACCCGCTGGTGTCGTCCACGCGGGCGAGATCGTCTGGTCGCAGCGCGATATTGCGCGGGCTGGTGGTGTGTCCGTCGTTGAGGCAATGCGCAAAGGCGTGACTGGGTATTCTGCTGGCGGCATCGTTCAGGCACCCAAGCTCCCCAGCGTGAACAGCACGGTAAGCCAGCTTCGCAGTCAGCAGACCGCCGGGACGCACCCACTTGTTATTCA
>NZ_JSYD01000099.1:0-7904 GCF_054824005.1 Brevundimonas sp. GN22
GGGGAGCGGGGTCGTGGTTGGGGCGGCGATGAATTTCGGGCGCCAGGCGGGACCGAACTTGCCTTTGTAGGCGCGCAGGCCCTGAAAGCCGTAAATGGCATTGGCTTCTTCAAAGATGAGCGCCCCCACGCGGGCGAACACAGGCGAGGTGCGGCGGTCCTCAAGGCCCGATAGCGGAGCCATGCCAAGGTCCAGATGGTCGATGCCGGTTTCGCGGCACCACTGGGCGATGCGGGTGAACAGATAGTCCATCACCCCGTGCGGACCATCCGGCACATAGCGCATCAGGTCGATCATCGCCTCTTTGTTGCCCGCGCCCATTAGCAGGTTGGCAAAAGCGACCATGCGCCCCTCTTCGCGCACAACGGCAATCGGGGACTGGTTCAGATAGCTGATGTCGAAACGGCCGAGTGAAAACTCTTTTTCCGTGCCCTCGTGGTGGTCCAGCCATGCGTCGGAGACAGCACGTAACTCGGCCTCGTGCTCGACAGCCTCTCCGGGCATCAAGACCGAGAAGATCGACCCTTCCCGCTCGGCGCGGTTCACTGCCGTTCGCAGGTTTTGCTTGCCCTTGCCCTCGGTGGAGAAGCTGTGGGTGGGTACGACCGCAGCCTCGCCAACCTTGCGCATCGCCAAGCCCATGGTCGCCAGATCAGCCAGCAAGCGTTCGCTGACGGAGTAAAACACAGGCGCGCCGCCATAGGAGTCCGCCATCTGCGCGAACGACCACAGCAGTTCCAGTCGCTCCGATACAAGACCGGCCGGTTCGCTCATGGCAATCCAGCGACGGCCCCGTACACGATAGGCCAAGAAGCTGTAGCCGGTGGGTGAGAACAGAAGCGCCTTGTCGCCCAGCAGCGCCAAGCGCGCCTCGGGCGGGGCCACCTCGGCCTGCCCCAGAGCCAGCCGCGCGCGCTCTATATCGGCAGGCGTTGCCGGACCATGGCTGCGCGCACCGGGGGCCGTTAGCAGCGAGCGGAAGGCCACGACGAGCGTCAGAATGGCCAGAACCGCGCTTGCCCGCAAAAAGCCGGACGCCTGCGTATCGGTTAGGAAGGTCCACCACAGTTCGTCGCGGTAGGGGACCTCGCGATAGGCAAAGAAGCCCAGCCAGACCATGGCGATAACCGCAGCGGCCAGCATCAACAACCAGCCCGGACGAAGGGGCTCTCCCAGCCGTGAGCGGCGGTTGAAGGCCGACCGGCACGGCCAGAGCAAAAGGGCCGCCAGAAGCATCTCGGCGGCCTGCATGAAGTTCAGGCCCTTGAGGATCGAGAAGACCGCGCCAATGATCAGTCCCACCAATGCGGTGTAATAGGCCCCGCGGCGGCGACGCCACAGGCCCGCCGATACGAACAGAAGCAGGAAGCCCGTCACACTCGCTGCGAAGTGGCTGAGGTCGATCACCAGCGGCTCGGCCCAGTGATCCAGCGCGTTCAAGCGGTCATGAAACTCCGGCGTCACCGCCGACAGCAGCATTAGCCCGCCGAGCAGGAAGCTGGCGATGGCAAACAATTGAGGCGTCAGCTCGAAAGCCAGACCGCCCAATCGGCGCAATATGCGGTGAAGAGTCTGGCTGCGTCGTTGAGTCATAAGGAGTCTTGGGGGATGTCTCGAGATGCCGCGCTTTTTGCCGATGCGTGGCAGTTAGAAGGTCATTTTTGGGCGCTCGCAACAATCCTTTACACGGCGTGTTCACCTTTTAGCGAGCGGCTTCCCAGCTCGCCAATCGAGGAGTTCGACATGATCCGCAAGACCGCCCTGCTCTCCGGTATCGCTGGTGCCCTGATGTTTGCCGCCCCTGCTCTGGCACAAGAAGCACCACAGGACGCCGATGCGCCGGCTACGGCAACTCAGGAGGCTGCCCAACCGCAGAGCCTGACCCTTACTCCGGGTACGGCTGTGAAGAGCGCCGACGGCACCGAACTTGGTAAGCTGGTGGGTGTCCAAAATGGCGCTTCCGGTCAAGAATTGACTGTTCGCGGTGCTGATGGATCGGTACGTCCAGTGTCCGTAGCAGGCATTAAGCAACAAGGTACCGATATCGTCGTCGATGCGACCGCATCCGACTTCCAGACCGCAGCGCCGATCGCGGGCGCAGAGCCGGCACCGGCAGCCGAGCCTACTCCGGCAGAGCCGACTGACGAGCCGACCGAAGAGCCGGCAGAAACTCCGGTTGACGAACCGCGCACCTAAGGCGGGCAGGTTCCAACCAAAAGAAAGGGCGCCCGGAAGGGGCGCCCTTTTTTCGTGCCTGAAACGCGGTTTTAGCGGCGCTTTTTAATCAGGCCCAGAAGGAACAGCAGGATCACGGCACCAACGGTGGCGACAATGATACCGACAATCCAGCTACCTGCGGCGTCAAAGCCGAGCACATTGTTGGCGAGGAAGCCGCCGATGAGGGCACCTGCGATACCCACGATCAGGTTGGTCAGCAGGCCATGTTCCCGCTTCATAATCTTTTCGGCCAACCAGCCGGCTACAATACCGATGAGGATCCACGCGATCCAACCGAAACCACTCATGGTCAAGTCTCCCAATAACGTTCCAAGGCCTTTGCCTTGGTATGATAATGCCAATAGCGCCGGTCGGTTGCGCCACGGCGGGGCAGGGTGCCCATAGCCAAGCGGCGCCAAGCTTGCTGACCTCCACTCAAGCGTTCGGAAAGTGGGCACTTATGGTGTCGTTTTGGAACAGACGAGGTTGGTGTGGCTAAAGAGATCGATTTGCATATCGGGCGCCGACTGCGTCGCCGCCGCCGCGTTCTGGGGCTGACCCAGCAACAGTTGGGCGATCGTCTGGGTATCCGCTTCCAGCAGGTCCATAAATACGAGTGCGGAGCCAACCGGATTTCGGCAGCACGCCTTTGGTATCTGGCCAAGGCGCTGGAGATCGACCTCGGCTATTTCTATGACGGTTTCGAGGACGCTGACGGCTTCGTTGATACGGCCCCTAGCCGTGCTGCCCTGCAGGCCGATCAACTGTAATTTCTTGCAAGGACACTGTTCTACTCGCCGGATCAGACCAGCGCGTGTAAGGCAGGGGCCATGACCGAACTCGAAGCCTTCGCCGTTGAATTGGCCAAGATCGCCGCCAAGGCATCCTTGCCGTTTTTCCGCACCGACATTGCGGAAGTGAACAAGGCCGGACCCGGCGCTTTCGATCCTGTAACCGAGGGTGACCGCGCGGCAGAACGCGCTCTGCGCGAGGCGATCAAGGCGCGTTACCCAGAGCACGGCATCATTGGCGAAGAGTATGGCGAGGACAGGCCGGAGGCAGAAACCGTCTGGATTCTCGATCCCATCGACGGCACTCGCGCCTTCATCTCGGGCCTGCCGCTGTGGACTACGCTGATTGGTCTGCGTCAGGGCGGTGTGCCCACTATCGGTGTGGTCGGCCAGCCCTATATCGGCGAGATTTTCATTGGCGGCCCCAGTGGTGCGCGCCTGATCGACCGCGAAGGAAATCAGACAGCGTTGCGCACACGGGCGTGCGCCGATCTGGCCGATGCTGTGGCAGCGACGACCGATGCCGACATTTTTCAGGGCGCTGACCGTGATGGGTGGGAGCGCCTCAAGACGAGCGTGCGTCTGGCCCGTTATGGCTGTGATGCCTATGCCTATGCCATGCTGGCTGCGGGCCGGATCGACGTCGTTGCAGAAAGCGAGCTCAAGGTTTGGGACTGGTCGGCGCTGATGCCGCTGGTGAAGGCGGCAGGCGGCAGTTTTACCGGGTGGGACGGGCAGGCCCCGACGGCCAAGGACGGGCGCGTGCTGGCAGTGGGCGATGCCGCACTGACGGCACCGGCGCTGGCGCGCCTGAACGGATAAGGGCGGCCGCCGAAGCCGCCGCCCCCTTCAATGATCTTAGTCGCGGGTAGGACGCCCCGCAGCGATGAAGGCCGCAACGCTCGGGAAGCTCTTGGGCGAGCGGTCCCCACCGCAAACGACGGCCTTCACATAAGCGTCGAGGCTGTTGGCCGGAATCGGCTCGAAATCGAGATCGTTCGGAATGCGTTCCTCGACCGATCCGTCGGCGGCGTAATAGACTTCCTCGCCGGCCTTTGACTGGTTGGCCGAGCAGCGGAAGCTGAGTTCGGTCACCGAGTGCGACAGGTTGCCGGTGTCGCCCGAGGCGGGGACCCGGGCCACCTGAGCGATGGTGACACCGTTGGTCTGTTTGACGCCGTTCACGTCGGTCATGAAGACCGTATGACTGCTGCGCGACACGATGTTCCAGTCGGCACCGGAGGGTGCCGCTTGCGCTTGTGCGGGCGCGGCGAATTCTTCTTGAGCCTGGACGCTGCCGAAGCCACTGGCTGCGAGGGTCAACGCGAAAATAGACAGAGTAAGCATCTGCACATCCTCCCCATGTGTAAGTGCATTTTCGCCCAAGGTTACAGTTTTGCAATGGGGAACCGCGGGACGATGTCGAGGTTTTGCCCTGTTCACACTGCAAGGTAGCGGCATGGCCAAGACCAGACTGAGCATTATCGTCGTTTTGAGCGCCGTTGTTATGGCTTTCGGGGCCTCCGCCCAGCCTTCCGGATCGGGGGCAACTGTCCGCGGTGCTCCTGTGACTCAAGCACCCTTCGAGTCCGAGCGGATCATCGTCGAAGTTCGCGGCAGGCCCGATGGTCCTGATGTGGTGCTGATACCGGGGTTGGCTTCGACATCGGCGGTTTGGGCCAAGCTGGTGCCTGAACTCGAGGGGCAGTACCGGCTTCACCTGGTGACGGTGCGCGGCTTTGGCGAATATCCAGCACAAGGCAACGCCAGCGGCTATCTGGGTACCGCAGTCGCGGCCGAGATCAGCCGTTACATCGAAACCGAAGGCCTGCAGCGACCAGCGGTGATCGGCCATTCGATGGGCGGGCAGTTGGCGCTGCGCATAGCGGCGGACGGCGGAGACAGCATCGGCAGGGTGATGCTGGTGGACTCCTCGCCCTTCTTCCCGTCGCTCATCAATCGCGGGGCGACCCGAGCCGACGTCGAGCCTTTGGCCCGTCTGGCCTACCAAGGCGTGATGCTGTTGGGCGATGACATGTTGCGAAGCCATCCTGCCCGTCTGGGTCTGGACCTCGGCGACGGTGCCGACCGCGTGTTTAATGGGCTGGGATGGCAGGGCGGTGATCGCCGCGTGCTGGCTCAAGGCGTATTCGAGGTGCTGACGACGGACCTGCGTTACCGTCTGCCCGACATCACCGCGCCGGTGACCATCGTCTATGGCTGGAGCGCGGATGCCAGTAGCCCGCGCGCTGTAGTTGACGACCTGTTCCGCTACAGCTTCATGAACCTGCGCCAGCCCGCCCGTTTCGAGCGTGTGCAAGGCGCGGAGCACATGGTGATGATCGATCAGCCGCGCACGTTCGGGCGTCTGGTGCAAGAGTTCCTGCGCTAGTTCCCCTGAAGCTCGCGCACAGCGCCTTGTAGTGCAGCGTCATCCATGATCTCGACCGGAAGGACGTGCTGCGGTTGGTGGGGTACGTTGTTGCCTCGCCCCCGACCGCGATAGACCTTCATGGGCACAGCCATTTGAACAAGGCCGCTGGGCAAATCTTCCAGCCGCGTGTCCATATAAACGGTGTCGGCCGCCGTTTCGCGACCGATCTGAGTAGCACCCGCGGCTTTCCACACATCCACTGCATCAAGGCAGGCGGACGCGCACATCGAATCCGTCAGGACATAGACCTTACCGGCAACCTGTTGGACAGGATCGGTGACGACGGCGTCAGCCGTCTCGCGCTCGATACCCAGATCCTCGCGCCAGTAGATCTCGCCCGCCTCCTGCGCCGTGCGCATGCCTCGGACCATCGTGTCCAAATAGCCCAGTACTTCCGGATTTGCCTGCGCGCCGCGCAAGTCGGCGGCAAACGCGTCCAGTGCCGACCAGTTGGCTTTTGAGGCCCTCCAGTCCACCCCGTCCGACGATTTCATCTTGTGCACTTCGAGCCACGGCTCGCCCCACAGGATGTTGGCCATCTGACGGCTCCAGTGGGATGAACCTCCGCCATTGTTCCGCAGGTCGAGGACGACATAGGGCGCGGTGCGTAGGGTAGCCTGTTCAGCCTGCATTCCCTCCAGAACTGCGGTCAGCTTGGGATAGCTTGTTCCTTGCGGACTTCCATCGAAACTGGGCGTGGAAATCCAGAAGCCGCCGTCCTGAAGCTTCTTTACGCCAAAGTCGCCCGCGGCGGGGCGGAGGCGAGAAAGCTGGTCGTTCAATTCATCGTCGCCGACCTGCCATTCAAGCGCATAGTCGCGGGGACTGCCGTCGACCTGGAACCGGCACGTTGTTGGAGATGCGATCCAGGGGTTCTGCGCATCCTGAAACAGCCAACTGCCTAAACGGACATGCATGGCTTTCAGGAACCAGCGCCCTCGAAACTGGCCGATGCGGCGTGCGGCCAGTTCATCGGCAGGGACGCCATCACAGTCTATCAGGCGCGCACCCAGAGGCGGCACGCTGGCATCGCCTTCACGGGTCGCCGCGACCCGTTGGTCGTCACCAATGAAACGGGTCAGGAATCTGGGCCAGCGGGTTTGAAACTGGAACCCTTGATCCTTCATCATGATGCTGACGTGGCCATCGTTAAAGCTGGCGATGTATTCACGCAGGGCCCACCACCAGCCGCCCGCATCGGTGGTCTGGTCGGCGCGCTGCAGAGCGCGTGCCAGACCCGCATCGACCTGTTTGTGAAAATCGGGGTTGAGGGTGTCATGGGCGCCGGGATGGCTGTCGATCAGTGCGGCGTGGACGGCTTGGGCGTCGTCCCGCAGGGTCTGCGCCCAGTCGCGCGGCTGATTGATAGTCGGCTGGGGCGCAGAAGCTTCCTGGGCATACGCGCTGGAGGCCAAGAGCCAGACCACAGCAGCAAGACCTGAATATTTCATCGCACCCTCCCGCGAAACACGGGCGCCGAGCCCACCTTTGCAATATCGGCAGTTTGCTATTGCGCAGGGGGCTTCGCAACGAACTAGTTTGTAATGTTCAGGGTCTCCAGCACCGCCTTGCCGTAGCGATCCAGCTTGCCCGCGCCGACACCGCTGATGCGGCTCAGTTCATGCTCGTCACGCGGACACTGGACGGCGATCTCCACGAGCGTCTTGTCGGTAAAGATGACATAGGGCGGCACGCCCTGTTCCTTGGCACGGTCGCGGCGCCAACCGCGCAGCGCCTCGAAGCGGGCGCGTACGTCGGTGTCGAGACTTTCCATGGGCAGGTTGCGACCAGCGTTGCGGCGCGGCTTCTCGACGACGACCTCGCGGGCCGGAGCCTGACGCACCCGCACTGAACGCTCGCCGCGGTAGACGGATCGCACGGCTTCGGCATCTCCAAGACGCAAGGTCGGTTTGCCGTCGTTGGGGTCTTCAACCAACAGGCCCTCGAACATCAGATGGTCGATCACATCGCGCCAGCCGAGGATGCTGAGGTCCGATCCGATGCCAAAGGTCGACAGGCCGCTTTCCCATGGCTGAACATCCTTGGTGCGTCCGGTCAGGTGATCGACGACGCGGGTGCGACCGAACCGCTCACCCAGACGCTGCACGGCGGCCAGTGCCTTTTGCGCAGGAACCAGAGCATCGAAGGTGATCGGCGGATCACCGCAAATGTCGCAGCAGCCGCAAGGCTCGGCAGCGCTCTCACCGAAGTATCGACGCACGGCCTGCGGGCGGCAGGTGGCCCCGTCCAGCATGGCGAACAACTGGCGCACCTTGCGGGTTTGAACCTGTTTGACCTCTTCGGCCATCGGGCGGCCTTCGAGGCGGCGCAGCGACCAAGCAATATCGGATGGCCCGAACAGGGTGATGCCCTCGGCCGGTTCGCCATCGCGGCCCGCACGGCCCACTTCCTGCCAATAGGCCTCAAGGCTACCCGGCGGATCGCAGTGGATGACATAGCGC
>NZ_JSYD01000100.1:0-583 GCF_054824005.1 Brevundimonas sp. GN22
TTGTCGTTGTGTGGGGGCCGCCGGTGTCCAGGGCGAAGGCGTCGAAGTTTCGAGCTCCCCCATCCAATCGGGACATCGAGGCTTGAGGGGAGACGGGACAGACGGGACACACCCCCTTTAGGGGTGTCCCTGTTGTCCCCCTCAGAACATGTCCCGCAGGACAAAGTGTCCCGCTCATTGTCCCGCCTCTGTCACCCATGCGAACGGGAGGTGAACACCCACAATGCCCTTGGCAGTCAGCGCCTCGGCCGCTCTGTGGAATGCTCGCTTGTTGGCCTCTGGCGTGTCGGCTGGGCTGATCCCGGCGTTGTATGCGTACTGCCGCCAGAGGTCGTATTTGACCACGCGTACACCTGTAGGAATGGGGCCGCCCGGCGATGCCTCTGAGGCCTCTGCTAAGGCCTTCTGGAGCGCCTTCAGGGCCACCTTGTGCGATGGTGCTAGACGCTCGCTCTTTGCCTTGCGTGCACCGCCGTCGCGCTCTTCAAGCACCTCGAAAGCACCACCGTCAGAAGCAATGCTGAACTCGGTACCCCAGCGGCTGTAGTTGCTCTTCGTGTGGGCAAGGGTGAGCAGGCGGCGG
>NZ_JSYD01000101.1:0-8222 GCF_054824005.1 Brevundimonas sp. GN22
AAAACCCCGCCGGTGAGGGCGGGGCTTCCATTCAGTCCGGATTTCCGACGGGAGGCACACCGGGAGCTCCCGGTTTGAAGTTCTCGCGTTGATCGGGGTTTTCATCCGGTTGAGGCGTATCCCCCCTTACCCCGGCTTTCGAGGTCTCCTCGCGCGCCTGCTCTTGCAAGCTGTCGAGGTTTTGCGGGTCTTCAGATTGGCCAGCGTTCGGGTTGTTGACTGCGTCAGTCATGATGTCTCCCTTTCGATTGCTACCCAAGGATAAGGCCTCGCGCTGGCGAAGGTTCGAAAGCGCGCCCGAGTGACCAAAAGCGTGCACCGCCTTATTTTTCGAAAGCTATTTTCGCCGACTTTATGCGGGCCAGCAGGGCTTTGCGACGCGCATCGTGCTGGCGCTGGGCCTGCGTCAGCTTGCGCTCGAGCTCGGCCTGTTTGCGTGTGATCTCCGACAATAGTTCGTCGTGGGATTGATCAAGCGCCGTAAGCGCGTCTTGCGCATCGGCGAGCTTCTGCAAAGCCTTTGCCGACGGGACTTTAGGCTTCGGCTTCGGCTTCGGCTTCGGCTTTGGCTTTGGCTTTGGCTTTGGCCTTGGCTCCGGCTCAGGCTCAGGCTCAGGCGATCTTTCAGCCGGCGGATCCTTTAGCCAGACCACCGGATCAGGAACTTCTATTCCCAGTGACCGCTCGACAATCTCGTCCGGCTTGGCCTTCGCGATTTCCGAAACGGGACTATTAGGCACTTCGCGTGCGTGTCCGCTGGCGAACAAATCTTGCCGCGTTCCCCACGCTTTGAGAGCCTTCGGTCGCGAAGTGGTCGCGACGGTGTAAACCTGCAGGCCGTCAGACCATTCGAAAACCTTGAGCCTCGGTGCCATCAATCAGGGCGCTTGAAAGGAGGGCTTTCATATTCACGCGCCGTGTCAGGTTCGGCGACTCCCGCAGGAGAGGGCTCGGTACCTGCCGCCTCTTCGATCTTCCTGATCTGGGTGGCGTCATCGTCCGGTTCGGGCGGGGAATAGTTTTCACCCGGAATCGCTACCGGCTTTGCGCTAATGTTTACCTGACCAACACCGCGCGTTTGATCGCCGGGTTCTCCGTTCACAAGCGTGTTAATCCCGATCTTTGTGGGTTGGTTGTTGCCATCCACCAGAACGTCTTTTGTGTCTTGGGGCGAGTGATCGACCTTACCCGGTACGTGCCAATCGGTATCCTTTGGATCTTTGCCGGTAGCGGACATGACATGCTCCTTTTTTAGAGCAATGCGCCGCGGGCGTTAGACGTTCCTAATGTCCCGCGTTGGATGGATCGGAGATACCTGACGGCCCTGCATCATCGACTAGGGCGTGATAGCCGCATGCTTTATACAGGATACTGCCTTTCGCAGTTCGCGTGACTGGCTTTCTCTATCGCCGAACAAGGCGATAGCCGGATCAATATCGACCGCAATCTTTGCAGTCGCTTCTCCTGCGCGTCCCACACAGTTCCAGACCAGTTTCGCGCCCTGTTCCTCGACCCAGATGACAACAGGTGCCCCCGCATTTGGGGCATCCTTATCCAGTCGTTCTGCGACGCACGACGCATAGGGGCCAGCTTCCACACAGGACTGTAGTGACGAGCGCGAGAGTTCCAGCGGCCGGTCAAAATACGCTTCGTGACTGACCATGAAGGCACTGAGGGCTGCACTACGTGCCCGCGCTTCGGCAGAAGCGCCTACGATCAGGATGTTATAGGTCGGGGGGATAGAAGCCTGGGCCGACTGGAAGGTGCAGCCGAGCGCGACGGCGACCAATGCTGCCCACGATGCTTTGCGACGTTTGCCTGAAATCAGTGACATCAGTTCGTATCCCGAGGCTCACTCGCGAGGTCCGCATTCGAGCCAGCAGGCAACTTATATAACGACGTTACAGATCATCAAAGTGGGAGAGAGACGCGGCAAAACACGTGGTGCGTAGGGCTGCTCGCTGCCTCTGCATGGAAATGGGTATGAATGCGAGTGTTTCAAGAACTGTTCAAAACCCCAATTTTTTGACTGACTGAGGGTATTAACGGGGAGGATCAACCATGACCGACGCAGCTGCGACACCTTTCAAACAGGCCTTCTTTCATGGGACACGGGCCGGTCTGAAGGCCGGTGATCTTATGGTTGCGGGACAGCAATCCAACTACGGCGACCGTCACCATGCAGGCTGGATCTATTTTACCGCGACACTGGACGCGGCAATCTGGGGCGCGGAACTGGCGCAAGGCGATCTGCCCGCCCTCATCTATGTCGTAGAGCCCACCGGCGAATGGGAGAACGATCCGAACCTCACCGACCAGAAATTTCCCGGCAACCCCAGTCAGTCCTTCCGATCACGAGAGGGCCTGCGGGTCATCGGTGAAGTCGTGGGATGGAGCGGCCATCCGCAAGACCAAGTGGCCGCGATGCAGGCCCACCTGATCGAACTGGAGAAGGCCGGAATACGGGCGATGGACGACTGAGCCCAATGGTCAGTTGCGGCACCCGGTTCGATATGTTTCCTTCATCGGGATTTTCGGAGGGGAATTTTGACCACAGTTCCGGCAAACGCCACCAGAGCCCACTTCAGCCACAAGCTGAAGGTCTATTTCTTTTTCTACGGTGCCTTGTCGCTGGCCATCACCATTATCGGCATCGTCCTGTTGCCGATCTGGGCACTGGTCGGTGTGTGGTGGGCCAAGCGATACTATCGCGGCCTGCGGCTCTATGTCACCGACCGTAGTATCGTGATTGCCAAGGGGGTCTTCTTCAAACAAGAGCTGACCATTCCGCTGGACAAGATCCAGGACATTTCGATCCGCGAAGGGCCGCTGCTGGCGAAATTCGGCCTGCTGGGCCTGCGTATCGAAACGGCGGGGCAACGCAACGCCACCACCGGCAAGTCGGAAGCCGACCTTATTGGCGTGGAAAACGCCCGACAGGTCCGCGACCTCATCCTTGAGCGCCGTGATACTCTGGCTGCCCAAGAGCGGCCCCAGCCTATACCGAACAATGACAGCGCCCTGACGCTGTTGTTGGATATCCGCGACAGCCTGCACCGCATCGAGAGCAAGCTGGGCTAAGGCCCCTCGACCAATACCCAAAGGCCCGACCGTCTAACGACAGTCGGGCCTTTTCATTGATAGTCACGCGCCACTCTCTTCGATCAAAAGCGCAGCCGTGCGGTTTCGCTTGATGTCCCCACTGCCTATGTTGGGACCTCAACCGACTAGAAATGCCCAATGTCCTATATTGCCCGTGATGATCGCCCCGCCGACAAGGCCGAACGCTATGCCGAAGTCGAGGCCGAAATCCTCGCCGTACTGGATGGCGAAGCTAACCTAACAGCCAAGATGGCGACCGTATCGTCTATGCTTTCGGACGCGTTTGGAGCCTTCTTCTGGACGGGCTTCTATGTAGTCGATCCTTTGAAGGACGATGAACTGGTCGTCGGCCCGTATCAGGGCACGCTGGGTTGTCTTCGTATCCCGTTTACGCGCGGCGTTTGCGGCGCAGCGGCGCTACAGGGCAAGACCCAACTGGTCGAGGACGTCCACGCCTTTGAAGGCCACATCGCCTGCGACAGCCGTTCACAGAGCGAAATAGTGGTGCCTGTTTTCGATGCCGAAAATAAGTTGATTGCTGTGCTGGATGTCGACGCAACCGAGAAAGCCGCATTTGATGCCACTGACCGGGAATGGCTTGAGCGCCTGATGGCCAAGGTTTTCGCGGGCACCTGAGTTCTCGTCCTCAGCACACACGACATAACTAACATAATTCGTCGAACGTCGGATTATTAAGTTTGATCGATGTAAACAGGCCCATTACGGTCCAGCTTGATTCAAAGCTTGGGCTTAATGGGAACTCATAACCTGCGCGATTAAAGATCAATCACTGTTCATCCCCCTGATTGAAGACAATCATCCTGCGGGCCGCTCCTACAATGGCGTATTCCATCCCGCCAAACGGTGCTCGTGCTGCGGCTACGTCAGGTTCGAAGTGCCCAGCGCCGAAGACCTTGATCAGTTCTACAATCACGAATACCCGCAGGCCTCGGCATTCTGGTACAATGTCGAAACCGACTATGCGCCCTGGAAAACAGAGGTCCGGTCCAGCCGCGTTATCGATATCCTCAATACATACGGGATTGAGCGCGGAGCCAGTGTCCACGAGTTCGGCTGCGCCTTTGGCGGCACAGTCCATGCACTGAACCAAAAGGGTTATGACGCAAGCGGTACAGAGCTGAACCGCGAAGCTGTCGAAAAGGGCCGCGCGAACGGGAACGACAAAATCTTCGCCCAGAGCGCCCTAGACTATCTCGATGGTCTGCCTGAGAAGCCGAAGGCCATCTATTCCTACCACGCTCTTGAGCACTTCACCGATCCGTTCGCCTTCCTGCGTGACCTGCGCGAGCGTCTGGACCCGAACGGTATTATCATTTCGTTCCTGCCGAACTCGGCTGCCTTGTTCGCATTGGTCTACGGCTACACTCGGTATGTGTGGTTCAATTATCCCGAGCACATCCACATGTTCTCGCCCGGCTCAGCGGCCGCGCTGGCAGAGGTGACAGGCTTCGATCTGTTGTCGGTCTTTACGTCCGAGTTCGGGATCGAGCCGGAAGCTACGGCCAAGGCCACCGACACAGGGTCTCCCGCCTCCGCCCTCTTGAAGGCCCAGTCCCGCGAGCATTTTGGCGAAGAACTGGTTATCGTCATGACCCCGCGCGGCAGCACCCTGACAACCCAGCAC
This sequence comes from Brevundimonas sp. GN22, assembly GCF_054824005.1. NCBI lineage: Bacteria > Pseudomonadati > Pseudomonadota > Alphaproteobacteria > Caulobacterales > Caulobacteraceae > Brevundimonas > Brevundimonas sp. GN22. The sequence continues at coordinate 4,748 of NZ_JSYD01000101.1, forward strand.
CGGATCAAACACCGCGAGGCACTGATTCACTCGTTGAAGCAGTCTTTTGTCGAGACGGACGCGCTGGACTTGATGGTCGGAGAATTGTCCAATCCCTGGGCCTAAACTATGCTCGGGGAAATGATTGTATGCGTATCGGGGTTGATTTCGGCGGCACTAAGATCGAGGCGGCAGCCATAGATGATGCAGGTGGTTTTGCCGCCCGCATCCGACGCCCCAACCCCGGCAGTTATGATAGCGCGCTGGCTGTCGTTTCAGAATTGGTCGCCGAGGTTGAAGGGAGCGTCGGCGCGACAAGGGCTATCGGAATCGCAATCCCCGGTTCGCCCTCGCCGCTGACGGGCCTGATCCGTAACGCCAACAGCCAGTATCTGAATGGCCGCCCGTTTCAGGCTGACTTGCAACAGCATCTAGGGCGACCGGTCCGACTGGCCAATGATGCCAACTGTCTTGCCCTTTCTGAAGCGGTGGACGGCGCGGGCGAAGGCCACGCTTCTGTCTATGCTGTTATCCTCGGAACGGGATGCGGTGCTGGTCTGGTGATCGACGGGCAACTGGTTGAGGGTCGTCACGGCGTTGCCGCCGAAATGGGTCACAATCCCCTGCCATGGGCGACCATTGATGAAGTGCCCGGCCCCGCATGCTGGTGTGGGCAATCGAACTGTCTGGAGACGTGGATTTCCGGCAGCGGCTTCGCCCGCGCCCACCATACCGCGACAGGCCGCGACTGGACCTGCGAACAGATTGTCGAGGCCATGCGCGCAGGCGATGCCCAAGCCATTGAACAGGTGAACCTGCTACGCGACCGCGTGGCCCGCGCATTGGCCAGTGTAGTCAATCTGGTCGATCCCGAAATCATCGTGCTGGGCGGTGGGTTGTCGAACATCCCCGAGCTTTACGAAGGCTTGGACAAAGCCATCGCTGCCCGCGTCTTTTCGGACATCTGGAACGCCGCCGTCGTGCCCGCCCGCTGGGGCGACAGCTCCGGCGTGCGCGGCGCGGCGAGACTTTGGGAATAGCGCTCGCTATTGTCGGGCGAACCTGATTTTTCCAGCGAGTCGTCGATGAAAGTCCGCAGCGTCCTCTACCTGCCTGCCAGCAATGCCCGCGCCATTGAAAAGGCGCGCACGTTGGATTGCGACGTCGCCGTGCTGGACCTTGAGGATGCTGTCGCCCCCGAAGCCAAGATCGAGGCGCGCAGCGCCGCCGTCGAGGCCGCCAAGGCGGGTGGCTTCAAGCCGAAACTGGCCGTGCGCATCAATGCACTGGATACGGAATGGGCCGAGGGCGATCTTCTGGCCCTGAAAGATGCACCCGTCGATCTGGTCGTCGCACCCAAGATCGAGAACGAGCAGCAGATTAAGGCCATCAGCGACATCCTGCGCCTCGACCAACGCCTGTGGGCCATGATCGAGACGCCCGCAGCCCTGATCGACCTGAAAGACATTGCGTCGGCGGGCGGTGTGCTGTCGGGCCTGATGCTGGGCTTGAACGATCTGGCGAAAGAGCTGAAGAACGGCTCGAGCCCCGATCGTGAACCATTCAAGCCATGGCTGGCCTCTGTTGTCGCGCATGCACGCGCCAACAGACTGGTCGCCATCGACGGCGTCTTCAACCGCATCAAGGACGAGGACGGATTTGCCGCCGAGGCCGCCCAAGGTCGGCTATATGGCTTTGACGGAAAGAGCCTGATCCACCCGTCCCAGATCGCGCCCGCCAATGCCGCCTTTGGTCCCTCGCCCGCGGAGGTGGAATGGGCGCAGAAGGTGGTCTCCGCCTTTACCGCGCCAGAGGCCGAAGGGCTGGGCGTCATCCGCGTCGAGGGCGAGATGGTCGAGCGTCTGCATCTGGAACAGGCCCGGCAACTGCTCGCTGACCTCTGATTGCCCACAGGTCGCCGCTGGCACCATCTGGCGCACGCCCCTAGCCCCGCCTAGACATAACCCATGATCGAAAACGCCCCCGCATCCACAACGCGCCGCCAGACGGCATGGGTCTGTGCGCCGGGGGTGTTGAAGGTGCCGCATCTGGCAACCTTCCTTGCCGACTATGAGATCCGCAAACTGCCGTCCGCCGATGTGGATGTAGTGATCGGCTGGGGGATGAAGCCGTCCGCCAACGTCGGGCGCAAATGGGCGGTCAAGAACAACAAGCCTTATGTCGCCCTGGAAGACGGCTTTCTGCGTTCCGTCGGTCTGGGCGAGAGCGGTGCCACCAGCCTCAGCGTCGTCGTCGATGATCTCGGCATCTATTACGATGCCACCCGCCCCAGCCGTCTGGAAGCCCTGCTCGAGACCGCGCCCCAGTGGTGCGACGGAACCATGGCTGCCCGCGCCCGGGCCTTGGCCGATCGCATGGTCGAGAGCCGTATCTCCAAAACCAATATGGGCGAGCCGCTGGACGTATCCGTGCTGGAAAATCGCCCCCGCGTGCTGGTGGTGGACCAGACCTATGGCGATGCCTCCATCGCCTATGGCCTCGCCAGCGAAGCGCGCTTTGCCGAGATGCTGGACGCTGCACGTGCGGAAAATCCGGACGCGCAGATCATCGTCAAGCGCCATCCTGCTGTAGCTGCGGGCCGCAAACAGGGCTGCATCCCCGCCGACAAGCTGTCAGGTACGACGCTAATCGACACCGATGTGCGCCCCGCTGAACTGCTCGACGCCGTTGATGCCGTTTACGTCGTGACCTCGGCGCTAGGGTTCGAAGCCCTGTTGCGCGGTAAGCGCGTCACATGTTTCGGTGCGCCCTTCTATTCCGGCTGGGGCCTGACGCAGGACAAGGTACTTACAGGCCGCCGTGGCCAGCCGCGTACCGTCGAGCAAGTCGTGGCCGCAGCCGTGATCCGCTACACCCGCTATGTCGATCCGGTGACGGGCCAGCCGTGCGAGGCCGAGGCTGCGCTGGAACGTCTGATCAGCCTTCGCGACCGTGCAGACCGCCTGTCGGGCCACTGGTCCGCCGTCGGCTTTGCACCCGCCAAACGCCCGCCGGTGCGACGCCTGCTAAACAGCCCCAAGGGCACCGTCCGCTATTTCTGGCGCTCCAGTTCGGCCCTCGCCGATGCCCGCGCCAATAACGGCAAGCTGATCTGGTGGGCCGGCAAGGAGAACCCGATCATCCGCGCCGCCGCAGACGCCTATGACGGACCGACCGTGCGTATGGAGGACGGCTTCATCCGCTCGCGGGGGCTGGGATCGGACTTCTTCGGGGCACTGTCGGTCGCTCTGGATGACGAGGGCGTCTATTACGACCCGCGCAGCCGCAGCCGTCTGGAAACCTTCATCGCCACCAATCAACTGACCCCGCGCCAGTTGGAGCGCGCCCGCTGCCTACGCGAAAAAGTCGTCGGTGCGGGCCTGTCGAAGTACAATATCAAAGGCAGCGCCCTTCCCGACCACTGGCCGGGGGACAAACCGATCCTGCTGGTCGTGGGGCAGGTCGAGAACGACAAGTCCATCCTGACCGGCTGCGG
>NZ_JSYD01000102.1:0-5346 GCF_054824005.1 Brevundimonas sp. GN22
CGCGGGTGTCATATCGAGGGCGGTGGGGGGGTGGGTTATGCGTATCATCGAGCTGTTAGTGGACGGTCAGCGGATCAAGCTGACAACAGACGAAAATGTGACCCGCGCGATTGTCGTCGGCGACCTGAAGCCGGCGACCCGCGTTGTCATCTGGGAACATGACGAGGAGGTTTTCGTCGGCGCTGCGATGGACGATCCGCAGCTGCGGGCGCTGTTTCCGCCAGAGATGCTTCCTGCAGTGCCCGGCACACAGAAGATTACTCCTGTTTCGCAATATGCGGCGGCGGCTCCAGAGAATGCGCTAGCAGCTGTGCCTGCTCTCCTTGAAGAGCAGCCCGTGGAGGCAGAACCGGTTCGTGTCACCCGCGTGCACGAGACACCCGTCGTCAATTCGGCAGATGCGGACCAAGAGGCTTTCGAGCGTCGCTTGGAGGCTGCTCGCCGGTTTCATGAACGGATGGATCGCGCGAAGGCACAGTCATCCTCGGCCCCGGTTGAGGCTAAGCCGGCTCGGGTCACCCGCGTGCAGGACGCGCCAATCGTCAGGGCGTCGGACGCGACAACCGAAGAGAGTTTGCAGCGTCGATTAGAGGCTGCTCGCCTGTTGCACGAACAGATGGATCGCGAGCAAGCACAGCAAGTCGCGATGTCCTCTGGGGCCAAACCCCGTCCTTGGCGACACTGGGTGGCCAAGCTGATTGACCTTCCTTTTCTCGTATTTGCAGCCACCCTAGCCGGAGCGTTGCTCGGCGGAGGCTTCTGGCCGGACCAGCCCGCCGCGATTGTCATCATCTCGATTGGGATGATCTTTGTTATCGAGGCTCTGATCATGCGGGTTTTTGGAGCTACCTTGGGTAAGGGACTGCTCAATATCCAGGTCCGCAAAAACGGCCGCCATATTGGGTTCTTTGCGGGAATAGGCCGCAGTCTCCAGTCGCATATCGTCGGCGCTGGAGCCTGGATACCGATCATCAGCATTGTGGTGATGCTGGGGGCGCGTACCCGCATGCTCGAAGCGGGTCGTAGTGCCTGGGATCTTGGTGCAGGAAATCAGGTCACCTATGGCAAGATTGGGTTCTTGCGGGCAGTGGGCATCATAGGCTTTTTCGTTCTGGCGTATCTGTTGTTGGCAGCGGCTGGCGGACTGTAAGTCCGTCGCCTTGGGGAAGGTAGCGGGGCGCGAATGTACAAGATCGGGTTCAGGATTGATGGCCAGACGGTAGTTCTGTCCAGCGACGACAGTGTCCGTCACGCCATGTTGCGCGGCGATCTAAGACGCGACACCCGCGTATTCGTGGAAGATGACGACAGGGAGGTCTTTGTCGGACCTGCCGAGGATTTTGGTTGGCTGAAAGCGCGCTTCGAGGAAGTTTTCCCCGCGCCGGTCGTAACTGAAGCCGAAGTTGTCGAAGAACAGCCTGAGGTGGTCGCTCCTGCGCCCGCTCCGGTTGCCTCCGAAGATAAAAGCCCCGCCGAAGAGCCTGTCCAGCCGCCTGTCAGCGCCGCTGCGGGACAAACTCCGCAACCTGCGGAACCGCAACTGAACGTCGCGCCCGTGGCTCGCGCCAGCACCGGGAAATCTTCGACCGGACCGGTGTTGGCTCTGCTCGGGGCGTTTGTCGGTATCGTCGTTTTCGTCTTCTGGATGGTGGACAACAACAGAAGCTATGAACCCTATGAGGCCGTGCAGTCCGAGCCGGCTGCAGTGGCAGAGGCTGAGCCCGCCTATCCGGTTCTTGAAACCGGAAGGATGTACAGTTTCCCGCAGACTCCCGAAGCGGGCCGGGTGTTTCAGGTCGGTGACCTGCTGGTGGAACTATCTTCGGCCTACACCGATGGGTACGCGTCTCCGGTTCTCAAGCTCACTGATCCCGAGGGGCAGGTCTTCGCTTTGACGGGTGATGGCCAGTTCGAGCACGCAGAGTTTGGAGTGGGTGATCTGGATGGTGGGGGCAGAGCCGATGACCTGATCTTCACCAGTTTTTCGGGCGGGGCTCACTGCTGTTACGCGATCAGCGTCGCCACCAAACATAATGGCCAGTGGCGCAATGTCGATTTCGGGATGTGGGATGGTGCAGGTCTTGATGGCTTCCCGACCAATCTGGGCGGGGATGCTGCGCCGGAGTTCCGCGCCTATGACAACAGCTTCCTTTACGCATTCGCTTCCTACGCCGAAAGCGCGGCACCGGTGCAAATCCTGAAGCTGCGTGGAGGCCAGATGGTGGATGTGTCCACCGATCGCGCCTATCGGCAGGAGCACGTAAACCGCATGGCCCAGTTGGAGCCGTCCTGTCGCAATGGCCAGAACGGCGCGTGCGCGGCCTATTTAGCATCCGCAGCGCGCGCCGGATCCATGTCTCCCGCATGGGCCGTTATGCTCCAAAGCTATACGAACACTGATTGGATATTGCCGACCGCCTGTCTCATTCCGACAAATGACGCCTGTCCGGCCTCGATGGAGGTCGCGTTTGAAACCTATCCCGAGGCGCTTCAGCACTTCCTGGGCGAGCGGGAGTACGCCTCCCAAGCCTATGTTTCCGGCAAGCAATGGAACGGTAAGCCGTCATTTGATTGCACGGGCAATCTCGGCGAGGTGCTGGGACTGGTCTGCGATACGCCCTACCTGCGGATGCTCGATCACCAACTCGCGCAGGCCTACACCAAGGCGATGGCGTTCAGCAGGGATCGCATTGCGCTTCAGCGCACGCAGCAGGAGTGGATCGCCCTGCGCAATAGCCAACCTGCCGACCTCGACACGATATCCTACCTCTATCAGGCACGTATCAGCCAACTAACGGGCAACTGATCGCTGCGGCCCTAAGCGGGTATTGAGCAGGTTCTAACTGGTAACGACAATAAATGGCGACCCCGGGAGGACTCCAACCTCCGACCTCGGCTTTAGGAAAGCCTTGCTCTATGCAGCTGAGCTACGGGGCCACTGTTGGGGTGAGTAGTGGACCTCGGCGCGGGATGGAAGCCCCTCGCGCCGGAGTGGGCGGATTTTCTGTGAAATTCCGAACAGGAGCGACCCGTTCTGTCCATACGATTTTGTAGTTAACCTTTGTGGTTAAGGTGCATTAACCTACTAGATATGGTATAGAACAAACCCCGAATCAGTCGGTGTCTCTGATTCGGTCATGATTCGTTCGCGCCGTGTTTCGACGCTTGGTAACGGGTCGTTCATTCTCTCTCTAAAAGTCGTATTTCGGGCGGTTGTGGGCAGACTTCGTTCTGGCCTTGGGGTCTGCATGTGCTAGGGCAGGCGGGTCATGAGTGATCGTTCCACTGGCCTTGCGCCCTCGCGCATCACGGCCATCCTCGGCCCGACCAATACCGGCAAGACCCACCTGACGGTCGAGCGGATGCTGGGCCATGCGTCGGGCATGATTGGCCTGCCGCTGCGTTTGCTGGCGCGCGAAGTTTACGACCGCATCGTCAAACAACGTGGCGCGGCCTCGGTGGCCCTGATCACCGGCGAGGAAAAGATCGTCCCGCCGCGCCCCGCCTATTTCGTTTGTACGGTCGAGGCCATGCCGCTGGAGCGGCAGGTGGATTTCCTCGCGGTCGATGAAATCCAACTGGTCGCCGACCCCGAGCGCGGGCATGTGTTCACCCAGCGCCTGCTGCATGCGCGCGGGCGGTTCGAGACCATGTTCCTGGGCGCAGGCACGATGGAGCAGCTGATGCGGCGTCTGGTGCCGGACGCCGAGATCGTCACCAGAGATCGTCTGTCAGTGCTGTCCTATGCGGGGTCGAAGAAGATCACCCGCCTGCCACACCGCAGCGCCGTGGTCGCCTTCTCGACCGAGCGGGTTTACGCCATCGCCGAACTGCTGCGTCGCCAACGGGGTGGGGCCGCGGTGGTGATGGGTAGCCTGTCGCCCCGCACCCGTAACGCGCAGGTCGAACTGTTCCAGTCGGGCGAAGTCGATTTCCTTGTCGCCACCGATGCCATCGGCATGGGTCTGAACATGGATGTGGACCACGTAGCGTTCGCAGGACTGAAGAAGTTCGACGGTCGCCGCACTCGATACCTGTATGCCAATGAGATGGCCCAGATCGCGGGCCGCGCCGGTCGCCACATGCGCAACGGCACCTATGGCGTGACCGCCGAGGCCGAGGAACTGGACGAGGATCTGGTCGAACAGATCGCCGAGCATCGCTTTGATCCGGTCGAAGCGGCCGAGTGGCGTAATGCGCGACTGGATTTCGATACCTTGCCAGATCTGTTGCGTTCGCTTGAGAAGACGCCGGATCGGGCGGGCTTGCGCCTGACTTTGCCGTCATTGGACGAAGTGATGCTGCGCCGTCTGTCGCAGGACGAGGAGGTCAAGAAGGCCGCCCGATCGCGCGGTACACTGATGCGCCTCTGGGAAGCCTGCCAACTTCCGGATTTTCAGAAGACGACGACGGACGAGCATTCGCGGCTGGCCAAGGAGATATTCAGCGCCCTGACGACGGGTCACGGGCGTTTGCAGAACGACTGGATTGCCCCGATTTTTGCTGATCTGGACCGAGATGACGGCCAGATCGATCAGGTTTCGGCGCGGTTGGCGGGCGTTCGCACGCTGGCCTACATCGCCAACCGCCCTGACTGGCTGCATAATGCCAAGGAATGGGCTGAAAAGACCAAGGCGCTTGAAGAGCGTCTGAGTGATGTGCTGCACGAAAAGCTGACGGCGCGGTTTGTGGACCGTCGCACTTCAGCGCTCATGCGGGTTTTGAACGACAGCGCCGAAGTCTCTGCCGGCGTGGCAGAGGATGGCGAGGTCACTATTGAGGGCGAGGTCGTTGGCCGGCTGGAGGGGGTGAAATTCACGCCTGATGCCGGTGGTTCGGCACTTGCGGATCGGGCGCTGCGTCAGGCAGCCACCCGCGCCGTCGCCCCGGAGATTGGACGGAGACTAAAGGTTTTGGCCAACGAACAAGACGCGGGTTTCACGCTGGATGCGGACGGTTCTGTCCGTTGGCAGGGGGCTGTGGCGGCCAAGGTCGTCAACGATGATGTCTTCCACCCGCGTGTGCACCTGATCGGCGATCTGGGCGATGCGGCGGCGCGCGAGGCGGCGCAAAAGCGCATCGAGACCTGGCTGGCCGAGGAGGCGGGCCGCGCGCTGCGTGATCTGAAGCGTCTGAAGCGTGCGGTGGATGATGGAGTGTTGACCGGTCTGGTGCGCGGCATTGCATGGCAGATTGTCGAGGCGGGCGGCATCCTGCCGCGTGCCGAGGTGCGTGATGATCTGGCGGCTCTGTCGCCGGAAGATCGCAAGTCGCTGGGCAAGTTCGCCATCCGCATCGGCACCTATGGCGTTTGGCTGCCGTCAATGCTGAAGCCGCGGGCCATGA
>NZ_JSYD01000103.1:0-504 GCF_054824005.1 Brevundimonas sp. GN22
ACCACCGGGCGGCGCTGGGGCAGCGGGGTAATGGTCGGATCACGAAACGCCTGCAGGGCCGCACCAGCAGATCCGGCAGCATTGGCCGTCGACGTGGTGATAGTGGCCTTGGTTTCCCAATCGAACTTCTGGCCATTGCGACCGTTCTCGGCAAAGTCCTTCAGGCCGTCCTGCTCGATATACTTTTGGCCCAGCGATTTGATCTCTTCAGATGCACCGCCATCGCCGTAGCCTCCACGGGCTGCCTTCTGCTCCATCTCACTCAGGCGAGCGTCAGCCTCCGATGCCTTTTGTTGCAGAAGCCTGAAGCCCTCTGTCACGTCGCCGGAATGGTCTTTGAAGGCCTTAGCCAGATCTTGGATGGTGATGTCAGTCATTGGACAATCTTTCTGATGGTGTCGGCGGAGGCCTTCACCTCAGCCAGAAGTTGAGACAGGTCAGGTTGAGAGGTGTCAGAGTTGAGGGCGGGCCATCCCGCCGCTGCGACCTTGGCCGCCGCTGCTC
>NZ_JSYD01000104.1:0-1030 GCF_054824005.1 Brevundimonas sp. GN22
CTTGGCCAGATCGGCGTCGACGAGGTTGCCGATACCGGTCTCCAGCGAGTCCTGAAGCTTGCTGACGAAAGACAGCTGACGGTCCAGCGACTTCGACTTGGTGCCGAGATCGGCCAGCACGGTGGTGAAACCGTTGAGAGCCGTGTCGACATTGGCCGCAGTGTAGGCCGTACGTTTGGCTGTAGCGTCCGCAGGCGGATCCCACGCACCGGTTGCCGGGGTCGGCGAGCCGCCGAAGGCAAGACCGGTTGCCGCAGCCGCCGTAGCAGCCAGTTTCAGGGTGAACTTGTTGCCCGTGCTCGCGGTGTTGGTGGTGACCTCAACCAGAGTGCCGGTCTTGAACAGGTTCACGCCGTCAAAGGTCGCACCGGCCAGAGCGGTGTGGATTTCTTTGACGATGGCGTCGAAATCGGCCAGCAGCTTGGTTTCGCTGGACCCACCCGCCGTCGAGTCCTGAATGGCAACCGCCAGACTCTTCAGTTCGGTCAGCGCGTCGGTCACGGTTTCACCCGCAGCCAGCGCCACATCCACGATGGATTGACCGCGTTGCAGGGACTGCTTCACGGCATCCTGAGCGCCCATCTCCGCACGTTGCGAGGTCGCAATGGCGAAGATGGCACCGTTGTCCTTGGCCGACGAAACCTTCATGCCGGTGTTCACGCGGTTCTGCGTGGTTTCCAGCGCCTTGTTCGTCTGGTTCAAGGTCTGCAGAGCGACGAGAGCGCCGCGGTTCGTATTGATCGAGTTGGCCATTCTGGCCTCCATGTTTCACATTTTGTGAACCCGCGTTTTACGGCGGGGCGAGCCTTGCGCTCGTTACTCAACGCTTGCTTTTACTGGGTATTCGAGGTGGTCAGGGTCGGGAGATCCGACGGATGTGAAGGTATCTCCCTCCCCTACGTGTTAGCGGAACAGGCCGAGCAGGATGCTGCTCGACGAGTTGGCGATCGATAGTGCCTGCACGCCAAGCTGTTGCTTGGTTTGCAGAGCGGTCAGGCGAGCGCTTTCCTTGGCCAGATCGGCGTCGACG
>NZ_JSYD01000104.1:1040-6154 GCF_054824005.1 Brevundimonas sp. GN22
AATTGCACCGTTGTCCTTGGCAGACGACACCTTCATGCCGGTGTTGACGCGGTTCTGGGTGGTTTCCAGGCCCTTGTTCGTCTGGTTCAGGGTTTGCAGAGCGACGAGAGCGCCACGGTTCGTGTTGATCGAGTTGGCCATTCTGGCCTCCTTGTTTTTTACAAAACGCCGCCTTTTTGGCGGCGGGCGCATTTTGCGCCGGTCACAGTACTGAGGTGATCAGGAAGGGGTGTCACCGCTTTCGGCAACGACACCCTCTCCTACCGATTACCGGAACAGACCGAGCAGGATGCTGCTCGACGAGTTCGCGATAGAGAGCGCCTGCACGCCAAGCTGCTGCTTGGTTTGCAGAGCCGTCAGGCGAGCGCTTTCCTTGGCCAGATCCGCATCGACGAGGTTGCCGATGCCGGTTTCCAGCGAGTCTTGCAGCTTGCCGACGAAGGACAGTTGACGATCCAGCGACTTCGACTTGGTACCCAAGCCGGCCAACACGTCCGTGAACGAGTTGATCGCGGAATCGACATTTGCCGCAGTGCGGTTGGCCACAACCGAGATGTCCGCGTCACCGTCGGTGATCGGATCGACTGCCGTGCCGTCGTGCAGCGAGAAGGTGCCGCCTTTGGTATTGGTCGAAACCGATACTGCGGTGGTGTCCGTGAACAGGTTCACGCCATCGAAGGTCGCGCCGGCAATCGCGGTTTGAATCTCCGTCACCATGGCGGTGAAGTCGGCATTCAGCTTGGTTGCGGTGTCGCCCGAAGCATCCTGGATAGCGACGGCCAGACTTTTCAGTTCGGTCAGGGCATCCACGATGGTTTCGCCGGCAGCCAGTGCCACGTCCACGATCGATTGACCGCGTTGCAGCGACTGCTTGACCGCATCCTGGGCACCCATTTCAGCGCGCTGCGACGTTGCAATCGCGAAGATTGCACCGTTGTCCTTGGCCGACGAGACTTTCATGCCGGTGTTCACGCGGTTCTGCGTGGTTTCCAGCGACTTGTTGGTCTGGTTCAAGGTCTGCAGCGCAACAAGTGCACCACGATTGGTGTTGATCGAGTTGGCCATTCTGGCCTCCATGTCACGTTGTTTCCTCGCCATTTTGGCAAGGTTGGGCCTTCTGCCCGCACACACGCTTACTGGTTACTGGATACTCTTTCTGGATGGTCTAGGTGGGCGAAGACAGCCCCCTCAAAGGCGGCTGTCTCGTAGAAATCAGCGGAACAGGCTCAGGACGATCGAGCTGGACTGGTTGGCAATCGACAACGCCTGGACACCCAGTTGCTGCTTGGTTTGCAGCGCGGTCAGCTTGGCGCTTTCCTTGGCCAGATCGGCGTCGACGAGGTTGCCAATGCCGGTTTCAAGCGAGTCCTGCATCTTGCCGACGAAGGTCAGTTGGCGGTCCAGCGATTTGGACTTGGTGCCGAGGTCGGCCATGACGCTGGTGAAGTTGTTGATGGCGGTTTCGACGTTCGCAGCCGTGCGGGCCGTCAGGGTGTCGAAGTTGAACGCCGTACCCGTGGCGTTGATCGTCGGATCAATCGAACCATCAGCGGCAATCGCGCCCGATGCGGTACCGGCGGCGGCCTTGACGGTGAATTTGTTGTTCGAGCTGGCGGTGTTGATCGTGACTTCGACGGCCGCAGCATTGGCCTTGAACAGGTTCACGCCATCGAAGGTCGCACCGGCGACAGCCGAGCGGATTTCGGTTACCAGCGCCGAGAAGTCGGCGTTCAGCTTGTTGGCAGTGTCCGAGCCGGCGACAGCGTCTTGAATGGCGACGGCCAGGCTCTTCATTTCGGTCAGGGCTTCGACAACCGTTTCGCCAGCAGCCAGAGCGACGTCGACGATCGACTTACCACGCTCGATGGATTGCTTGACGGCATCTTGCGCGCCCATTTCGGCGCGTTGCGACGTAGCGATGGCGAAGATTGCACCGTTGTCCTTGGCGGACGAAACCTTCATCCCCGTGTTTACACGGTTCTGGGTTACCTCGAGCGAACGGTTGGTCGCGTTGAGGTTCTGCAGTGCGATCAGCGCACCACGATTGGTGTTTACCGAGTTGGCCATTCTGGCCTCCTATGTGTGTTTCACTTCGTGAAGCCGTCGCCATTTTGGCCACGGGAGCATTTTGCTCGCTACGCATAGGTGCAAACGTCAGGCCAACTGCCAAACCGTTGCCATATCAGGACTCGAAGGGCGGACTACGCCTGCCTTCTAGAACGCACTAGGAAAAATATACCCACCAAGACCGGCAGAACTTACCGGGTGGCGGCATATATTGCCGACCAAAGGAAAGAGGGGGCGGTTGAACCGCCCCCTTTGGCAGGCTGCCATTCCAGCCCTCCTCCTTCGCGATTAGCCGCGGAAGAGATTGAGCAGGATGGAGCTCGACTGGTTCGCGATGCCCAGAGCCTGCACACCCAGCTGTTGCTTGGTCTGCAGCGCGGTAAGCTTCGCGCTTTCCTTGGCGAGATCCGCGTCCACCAGATTGCCGATGCCGGTTTCCAGGGAATCCTGGAACTTGTCGACAAAGGTCATCTGGCGACCCAGCGACTTCGACTTGGTGCCGAGGTCAGCCATGGTCGACGAGAACGACGTAATCGCAGCCTCAACCTTGTCCACGCCATAGTCGGTCAACGCCGACGGGGTTGCACCCGCGGTCGGAGTTGCCTTCGGAGCCCAGGCGCCCGTGGCCTGGTTGAACGTACCAGCCGCACCGGCAGTACCCGCCGTGCTACCGAATGCCAGGTCCGCAGCCGTCGCAGCAGCACTTGCTCCCTTAATTTCGAACGTATTGTTCGCGGCAGCAGTGTTGATGGTGACCTTGATACCGGCGGCATCCGTCGCCTTGAAGACGTTCACGCCGTCAAAGGTAGCACCGGCCAGAGCCACGTGAATTTCCTTCACCATGGCTTCAAAGTCAGCAACCAGCTTCTTGGCGTTGTCACCCAGACCCGTGACGGTGGTACCGTCAGCAGCATAGGTCTTGGGCGCATCCTGAATGGCGACAGCCAGACTCTTGAGCTCCTGCAGGGCCTCGATCACGGTCTCACCGGCCGACAACGCGACGTCCACGATGGACTGACCACGCTGAATCGACTGACGAACCGCATCTTGAGCACCCGTTTCGGCGCGCTGAGAGGTGGCGATAGCGAAAATGGCTCCGTTATCTTTAGCAGTGGCAACCTTCATACCGGTGTTCACGCGGTTTTGCGTGGTTTCCAGTTGACGGTTGGTCGAGTTGAGGTGTTGCAGCGCAATCAGAGCGCCGGCGTTGGTGTTGATCGAATTGGCCATTTTGGCTTCCTTGCTCACGTTGTGTGGCCAGCGCCATTTTAGCGCCGGGAGCATTCTACTCGCGCGATGAAGCCGCAATCGACGCGCCACAAACCAGCGCTCCTTAATATTTTAACCTATTGATTTTAGGCAATTATTTTACACAGCAATAGGCATCGCGAATGCCATTAACCGGCAGAGGAAAAACCTGCCCGGTTAATCTTGCCTAGCCCAATCCGTTCGCATACGGCGTTCGGTCATAATGACCTCAAGCGCCAGTGCTCGCGCCGCGTCGCAGGCCGCCAATTGTGCACCCCGCTGCATATAGGCCTGTTCCAGGTCAGCCAGCGTGGCTGTAGCACCTAGGCGGGCAATCTGGCACGGCGTTGTCACCTCAGCGGGCAGCACCACCTGCGGGCTGACAGGCACCGTAACCGGCACCTTCGCACACGAGGCGGTCATGCTGGCGAAGGCGCTCAAGACGAGCATCGCCCAAAGTGATTTGGCCTGTCGGGTCATCCCCCGCCTCCCCTGCCAGTTTCCCTGTGTTTTGCGCCAAGTCGGAGCGGCGGAGCGCGCCCTCCGCTTGCAGCGTCTCCAACCGCGCGTTCTCGCTGGCTTCAAGATGGCGGGCCCGCTGCTCTTGCGCACCCGCTTCGGCCTGTCGCCGCAACTGCTCCATCTTGCGCGCTCTCAGGCCCAAAGGATCAAACCCTGCAAAGGCCACCAACAAGACCGTCAGAACCGCCGCAACCGCTACCCAGCCCACTGGTGTCAGCACCCTGTTCAAGCCAGTCATGGATAGATCTTCCGGCACAGCTCGAAGTGCGGGCCATCGCGTAGACTGGGCCAGTCGCCGCCCCACACAACCGGCACCGACAATTCGTGGGCGGTCGCCTTAACCGCCTCGGCAATGCGGGGGTAAAGGGGCCAGTCCCAGCGGATTTGCCCATCGACCCATGCGGCCAAGTCCACCGCGTGGCCGCTAAGATGACGGCTGTTTTGGGTGCGGCTTGCCCCCGCTTTGACAAGCGCTGCCTGACGTTGGGGCGAGCGCAGTCCCTCGATGACCATGAAATCCACCGGCGTGCGCTGGATCGCCAGCTGGATCACGCGGACAAGATCGGGATGGACACCGCTCAGGCTCTGGAGCGAGCGCTTAGACAGGCGAAAGCTCATTGGCCACCCGCCTTGTGGCCACGCGCCAGGTTGACCACCTGCTGGGCCGACGGCGCGACCAGATAGAGCAGGCTCATCAAAGCCACGAGCCCCATGAGGCCATCCGCCAGATGCCGAACCTGCTCCGGCGGCGCGCGATGTACCGCATCGCGCAGCAACAGCCAGATCAACATGGTCGCCAGATAGACATAGAGCCTGCGCCACACCCATCGGCCCTCGGCCAGATTGGGACGTGCAGAAGATGGGTTACGCATTCACATTTCCTCTTCAAATCGGGATTTTCGCGGACGGGTCTGGCGCCAGTCGGCACCGATCTCGTCGAGGCATTCGTCAGCGCTCAGCCGATCAGGTGCGTCCCAGATCTCCGCGTCCAACAGCAGCTCGGACAGGTCGTCGCCGGTTACATCGCGGGTCATCGGATCAGCCCACAAACGTCAGGCGAACGACGCCCGAGGCCCCGTGGCCGCCCGCGCCCCCAGCGCTGAGACCGGCACCGCCACCGCCGCCGCCTGCACCAAACTCGGCCCCGTCGCCCCCCGCAAAGCCGGACGACTGAGCGCTGGCAGCACCGCCGCCGCCGCCTCCGCCCAGCCACCCGAGATCAGGCAGAACCGTTGCAGGTGCTGCTCCGCCCACTGCCACGTTACTGCCCGCCCCCC
>NZ_JSYD01000105.1:0-684 GCF_054824005.1 Brevundimonas sp. GN22
GCCCGCTTTAGCGGGCGAATAGATGGCGGACAGAGAGGTAGCCTCTCCTGTCAGTCTAAACACCGCCTTACAATGGCTAACCCCTCAAAATACTCATATTGACCCGCAAGGGAAATCAAGCGCGATGGCTACCCGTTTTTTTCGGTAGTTCGCGCACGAAAAACCCCGGCTCGCGTGACGGCGAAACCGGGGCTGTTACTCGTTGGATGTGGGGACATCAACGCTTGGCAGCACTTCAAGGCGGAGGGCTGTTCTCTTGAATGTAGCACCCCTGCATCCTGCCGCAATACCCACCCTTCCGATTGTCGATCTTTCGGCATGGATCGACCGCGAACCAGATCCCCGCGAGTTCCTTGTTGACGATCTGATCCCCAACGGCTGCGTTACGGCACTCTACGGCGACGGTGGTTCCGGCAAGACCCTCCTGGCTATGTGGCTGATGGTGGCTATGGCATCGCGCTACAGCCTCCCTTGGCTGGGTAGGAAGGCCAAAGGCTGGAAGTCCGTCGGGCTTTTCGCTGAAGACGACGGCGACGAGATCGTGCGCCGCATCCATCGCATCTGCACCGGCATGGGCGTGGACTACTCCACGGTCGCCCCCAACATTGTGCCGGTAGCCGGTGTCGGCATGGACACTGTGGTCGCTGGCTATGACAACGGGTTTCTCGTTCGCACCCCGCTGAT
>NZ_JSYD01000011.1:0-27248 GCF_054824005.1 Brevundimonas sp. GN22
GCCGCGCCCGCCAGTGTCTTTCTGCCTATTCCAACATGGAAGAGCTGATCAAAATCGGTGCCTATCGCAGCGGAGCCGACCCCATTGTGGACCGCGCCATCGCCCTTAATCCGATGCTCGAAGACTTCCTGCGTCAGGACAAGGAAGACGTCACCCGTCTGGCCGACAGTTTCGACCGACTTGAATCCATCCTCAACATGGGCATGCTAGAAGCTTGACCGGAGAAGCCGCATGACCGCATGGGCGCAATCCCTGATCCGCCTCACCAACTATGAGGTCGAGACCCTGCAAAAGCGCATGGCCGAGATCGCCGCTCGCCGCGCCGATGCGGAGATGAAGCTGGTCATGCTGGACGCCGAGGCCGAGGGTGAAAAGGCGCAGGCCAGCGCCGATCCCCAACATGCCGCCATGCTTCGCGCCTATCTGAATGGCTGGAAGCTGCGCCGCGCCAATGCCGAGGGCATGGTCGAAGCGCTGCTGCGCGAGGAAGAGGGTGCCCGAGACGCCCTGACCGCCGCCTTCGAGGAACTGAAAAAGTTCGAGCACGTGGCTGAAACCACCCGCGTGAACAAGCGTATCGAGGCCAACCGCCGCGAGGCCGCGACATTTGACGAAATGGGCCTGCGCCGCCGAAACGCGGGCTGATCCCCATATGCCTTCGCGTCGTTCACTACTTCTCGGCGCGGCAGGATTGATGGCATCGGGCTGTAGGGCTTCGGCCCAGCCGGACACCGCCGTCCCTCCCCTCAAATCGATTGCGCCCTACCGCGTCGGCACCTGCGCCATGACGGGCCAGCTTGACGATCCCGCATGGACGCGGCTGGCGCTGGAGCATTACAACCAGATCACGCCCGAGTGGGAGATGAAGATGGAATACATCCTCACCCCCGACGGCTATCGCTTCGATGCACCTGACCGCATTGCCGATTGGTGTGAGGCCCACGGCATGGCCCTGCACGGCACGACGCTCGTCTGGTACTCGCAGGGCGAAGAGGCGTTTCGCGGCCTGTCCCCCGTGGACTATCGTCAACAGTTCGACCGCTACATCGCCGCCGTCGCCGGACGCTATGCCGGAAAGGTGCGCGGCTGGGACGTCATCAACGAGGCGGTGGCCGAGGATGGTAATGGCCTTCGCCAGCATCACTGGGCGCAGAACCTTGGCGAACTCGACCACATGGTGCGCGCCTTTGAACAGGCCAAGCTGGCCGATCCAGACGCCGTCCTGTTCATCAACGACTACAATCTCGAGAACAATCCGAAGAAGGGCGCGACCTTCCTGAAACTGGTCGAGCGTCTGTTGAAGGCGGGCGCACCCATCGGCGGCATCGGGACCCAGAGCCACCTCGATATCGAAATCCCCGAGGGCCAGATCAGCGCCTTCATCCATGAGGCTGCACAGTTCGGATTACCGCTGCACATCTCGGAACTGGATGCCTCGCGTCGCCGGGAAGGTGGCCCACCGGATGTCAGAGGTGTTTCATTCCGGACCACTCAACAGGTTGATCGCATTGCGGAATTAACGGCCGCTTATTCAAGGTTACCTGAACACAAGCGTTACGGATTAACCCTTTGGGGCGTGCGCGATACGGACTCATGGCTTAGACGTCCGCCTCATGACGACGGCAAGGACAGCCCGCTGGCCTTCGACGCCTTCGGACGCCCCACCGCCGTCGCCCGCGCCCTAGCCGAAAGCTGGACCTGACCCTTTGCCGGAACGCGCCGGTGAAGAGAGCCGTTAATCCGGCATGACAGCATCGCGTATCAAGGACCGTCTGGACCGGGCCGCTGCCGATTATATGCAGCCCAAGGACATGCCACATTTCGACTTTACCTCGCCCGCGGGCGAGGCCGCGCTGATCCCGCACGACAGCATCTCGTGGCAGATCTTCAAGAACCCGGTCAGCCTGTTTATCGGCGGGGTGACGGCGGTGATCCTCGAACTGGCCGAGGCGCGGGTGCGGGCAGGCGTCTGGGACCACACGAACTTCCGCACCGATCCGGTGCCGCGCCTGAAACGCACCGGGCTGGCGGCGATGGTCACCGTTTATGCTCCCGCCTCCAAGGCCGAGGCGATGATTGCCGGTATCCGCCGTCGCCATGCCCGCGTGACCGGCACCGCCGATGATGGCCAACCCTATAATGCCAATGATCCGGGGCTGCTTGATTGGGTACAGGCGACCGCAGGCTATGGCTTTACCGAAGCCTTCCACCGATATGTCCGCCCGCTATCTCCACAGGAACGAGACCGCGCATGGTCAGACGCCTATCCGACCGCCATCCACTATGGCGCGGTCGGTGCCCCCAAGTCGGAGGCTGAATGGCAGACCCAGTTGGCCGCCATGCTGCCGCACCTGACGCCCTCGCCCATCGTACTCGAGTTTCTCGATATCATGCGCAGGGCCAATGCTTTCCCCGCCTATGCGCGTCCGATCCAGCACCTGCTGATCCGCGCCGCCATAGACATGACCCCGCCGCAGGTCGCCAAGTTCGTCGGCCTCAAACACTCTGACGGCCTCGCATCATGGCAGCGCCCGCTCGTTAAGACGCTGGCGCAAGGAGCCGAGCGGTTTCCCCTGAAACAGTCCCCTGCCGGACAATCATCCGTGCGGATGGGCCTGCCCGCCGACTGGCTGTGGAAACAGGGCTGAAACGAAAAACGCCCGCTGTTTCCAGCGGGCGTTTTCAAATCGGATACGTATCGACTTAGGCGGCGATGATCTGGCCGACTTCCGACGGGTCGCGCAGCACGTAGCCACGGCCCCAGACGGTTTCGATGTAGTGCTTGCCACCGGCAGCCGTCGCCAGCTTCTTGCGCAGCTTGCAGATGAAGACGTCGATGATCTTCAGTTCCGGCTCGTCCATGCCACCGTACAGGTGGTTCAGGAACATTTCCTTGGTCAGCGTCGTGCCCTTACGCAGGGAGAGCAGTTCCAGCATCTGGTATTCTTTGCCGGTCAGGTGCACGCGGTGACCATTCACTTCTACGGTCTTGGCGTCGAGGTTCACAGCGATTTCGCCGGTGTGGATGATCGCCTGGGCGTGGCCCTTGGAGCGACGAACCACAGCGTGGGTGCGGGCGATCAGCTCGTCCTTGTGGAACGGCTTGGTCAGGTAGTCGTCGGCACCGCCGCCGAAAGTCTTGACCTTGGTTTCAATCTCGTGGCTGCCCGAGAGGATCATGACCGGAGTATTGACCTTGCCGTTGCGCAGTTGGCGCAGAACCTCAAGACCGCTCATGTCCGGCAGGTTGAGATCGAGCAGGATCAGGTCGTAGTCATAGATCTTGCCCAGATCGATGCCTTCTTCACCCAGATCGGTCGTGTAAACGTTGAAGCCTTCCGACTTCAGCATCAGCTCGATGCTTTGAGCCGTGGCGTGATCATCTTCAATCAACAGGACGCGCATTCATGCCCCTCCAGGCAAAGCTTGGCTGAAACCGCGCGTACTACGCGATCCGGGTAACCTTGTTCGTACGTTAACGATTAAAAAGCTTAGAAATGGTTAACGGGTCCCGATATGAAACGCCTAGGCTGATTTGCGAATCGCCGTCTAGGGGGTGAGTCAACGATTCTTTAATTTTTTGGAGAATCAGGTTCGGTCACCAAAGCCAAATCCCCTCGCTGGCGAACTATCCCCAGACGATTCACCAATCACCATTATCCCAAAGCTAAGCTTTACAAGGCGAAGCGTCCGAAGTTGACGCACGGTAGGAACATTTTCCTAGCCAACCCAACCCTGCGCCGCATGATGGCCTTCTGTTGGGAGTTGGGAGATTTACCGAGTGATGGAAGCTTACCGCGTTCCTGTTCTTGAGGGTGACCGGATCAGGGCCGATGCCGCCCTTAGCCTGTCGGCCCTCGCTTTTCACATCCCCGTCGAGGAGATGAACCGGCGCGAGCGAGTAAGGCTGCGGGCGTGCCGTGCCCGCTGGTCTGCGATGTATCTGGCGCATGTGTCCTATGGCTGGCCGCTGGAACGGGTGGCGCATGCGTTCGGACTTAACCGCGCCACCGCCTCAACCGCCTGCCGCTGGGCCGAGGATGAACGCGACCGCGATGATTACGATTTGCTGATGGATGGGCTGGAGGGTGCGCTGCGCGGGGTCATGGATATGCCGCTGGTCGATCTTGCGCCCGAGCATGGCCTGAAGGTGCGCCGATGAGCGCCGCCCGTCTGACCGAACGCGCCCGCCGTTTGATGCAGCGCCCCGATGCATGGCTGGACGAGACAGCCGCCGGATACCCTTTGCGTCTGGGCGGGGACCGTCGCGGCCGCGTGGTTCTGACGCTGGATGAAGCGGCGTTTCGCGCCATGGCCCAGACGCCAGGTCTTCGCCGTCGAAACGGCGGCGGCTGGCAGGCAAGGCGTCAAGGCTCCGAGAACACATCTACCGCTGCCGGACGTCCGGGTCAGATCCTTGGAGAGCGCACCTTGATGCAGGCCGACGGGCGCGCCACGACCCACACCGCCAATCTGGGTGAAAGCCCGATCGCATGGCTGGCCCGTCGCAAGGACCACAGCGGCCGCCCGTGGCTTACCCCTCAGGAAGTTGCGGCTGGAGAACGTCTGCGGGCCGAAGCGGAGATGGCGCTGGCCGGTCCCTCCCTGACCATGCGTTGGGACGGCCTGCCACGCAGCCAGTCCGGTGCCTCTCCGGCCCGTATTGAACCAAGCGACCGCGCCCTGTCGGCCTCGGCGCGCGTCGAGGCGGCCTTGGCGGCGGCGGGGCCGCGCCTTCGGGCCATGCTCGAACATGTCTGTGTACGCGGATCATCCCTGCAACTGGCCGAGCAGGAACTGAGCTTGCGCCGCCGTCAGGGGAAGACCGTGCTGAAACAGGGGCTACAGGCGCTGGCGGTCCACTATGGCTTGATGCGCTAGGTGCAGCCATTTGCGCGCTCGACCGCTTTGAGGTGATCCCCCTCCCCACGGCGGTCCCCATGAGCGGCAACCACAGCGACACCGACCATCTGCAAAAGCGCGTCTTGCTGATCGTGCTCGCGTTGAACTTTCTGCTTTTTGTGGTGCTGGGCCTTGGCGGGTTGTTCGCCAACTCCAGCGCCCTTCTGGCCAATGCCGTCGATAACGGATCCGATGCGGTCGTCTATCTGCTCAGCTTTCTGGCCGTTGGGCGCGCGCTAATCTGGAAGCAGCGGACGGCGCGAACCTCCGGCATCATGCTGCTGGTCATAGCGGCGGCGGTTCTGATCGATGCCATCCGCCGGTTTGTCTATGGCAGCGAACCAGGCGGCTGGACGATGATGACGCTGGCGGTAGTGGCCGCAGTGATCAACCTGAGCTGTCTGCAGCTGATCCGCCGCCAGAAGAGCAACGACGTGAATATGAGGGCCGCCGAGACCTTCAGCTTCAACGACTTTGCCTCCAATGGCGGCATTCTGGTCGCGGGCGGACTCGTCATGGGGCTCAAACAGTCATGGCCCGATCTTGTCGTCGGGATGATCGTGGCCGCCATCGCCTTGAAGGGCGGCGTCGATATCCTCCGCTCGGTCTCGGACGAGCCTGAGCGGGGACCGCAAGCGATTTAATGTAACGATCATTAAAATAAAGGTTGCGCGGACCTTGTGACCATTTATGTAGCGATCATTACATTTGATCACAGGAGGCCCTCGTGGCCGCTTTTAAAGACAAATCCGTACTGGTTCTGGGTGGCAGCCGCGGCATTGGCGCGGCCATTGTCCGTCGCTTTGCCAAGGATGGCGCAAGGGTCGTCTTCACCTATTCCGGCTCGCCCGATGCCGCCCACACCCTTGCCCGTGAGACCGGCACCACCGCCGTCCAGACCGACAGCGCCGACCGCGACGCCGTCATCGCTCGCGTTCGCGACAGCGGCCCGCTGGATATTCTGGTGGTGAATGCAGGGATCGGCGTGTTTGGCGATGCGCTGGATCTCAACCCAGACGATATCGACCGTCTGCTGGCGATCAACGTCCACGCGCCCTACCACGCCTCGGTCGAGGCCGCGCGCCAGATGCCTGAGGACGGACGCATCATCGTCATCGGCTCGATCAACGGCGACCGCATGCCGGTACCGGGCATGGCCGCCTATGCGATGTCCAAGTCCGCGCTTCAGGGCATGGCTCGCGGTCTGGCGCGTGACTTCGGCCCGCGCGGCATCACCATCAACGTCGTCCAGCCCGGCCCCATCGACACCGACGCCAATCCCGCCGACGGCCCGATGAAGGAGGTGCTGCACAGCTTCATGGCCATCAAACGCCATGGCCGTTCGGACGAGGTGGCTGCCATGGTCGCCTATCTGGCCGGACCGGATGCAGGCTTTGTCACCGGCGCGATGCACACCATCGACGGGGCCTTCGGAGCCTAAGCTTCGCCGAAGAGGGGTCAGACCCTTCGGCGTCACCGCACCGTTCGCCATCGGTGCGGTAAGGGCGGCCCCGCATCCTGTGCGGGGCCGTTTTCTTTTCACTCAGCCAATCGCGGCCAGAAGCTGTTCCGTCAGCGGCTTTTCGCCCGGCTTGACGATGTCCAGCACCTTCCAGCGACCACCTTCCTTTTCCAGCTTCACGATCTGGGTTTTCTCCATACCATCGACGGTGTAGACGACATCCGCGTCGGCAAAGTTACGCTCGCCCTCGGTGATCTTCACCGACTTCAGCACCACATCACCTCCCGTGCAGCCACAGACCGGATCGTTTTGCAGCACCGGCTTACGCCCCGCATCGCGGGCATTCTTCCAGTCATAAAAGATCATGGCGTTCAGGCTGCGCTGCATCAGGTCATCGCGCCCCGGCTGAACAGGCTCGGCAGGCGGGTTCTGATAGACCTCGTAAAGCGCGCGAACGAATGCCTCGGGCGACACCTCGCCCGCCGCCTTCGCCGCCGCACGCCCGACCAGCTTGGGCGCAGGGGGAGCCGCAGGCTCCGGCTCGGCGGGTTGCGAGCAAGCCGAGACGCAAACACAAGCAAGCGATAATAGAAGCGCGGACTTCAGGAACATTCTCATTTCAGCGAAGCAACTTTGCTAAGATCGTCCAAACGCTGACGGAAGTACGGTTGTACACGCGGTTGTAGCCTGCGCGCTTGGGATTGGTGATCCAGCCCGCGCCTCGAGGCGCTTTCAGGCCGAGATTATGCCGCACGGCACGCTTGACCGAAGTTCGAGCAGCTAGGCTTTTCCGCAGGCTCGGTTTTCGCAGTCCTATTTTCACGTTACCCTCCCTCTGGTTTTCCAGACGACGTTGCGTAAGAACTGCAAGTCTTTCAAGCACTGATGCAGCGTCGGGTCTGGCCTGACGCGGTTCGTCTTGCTACATCCCCTCGCATGACCTTTTGCGTGACAGGCACGATTTCGATTAGCCGCCCGGCGTAGCGCTCCGAACCCCGAGTTTGGAGACTGGGGCGAACCGCCCCGCGCGCGCCGGGATCGACATATCCGAACGCCTAGACGATGTGCGCCCTTGGGGCGTGTCGTCACTTCACGCTACACTGCCATGATATTTTGCATCCCGTCCGTCGGGATGCCGTGCGCATAGACGAAAAAGACAACCCATGTCCGACGCCGAAAACACCTCGACCGAGACTGCTGGCCGCGATTACCGCGACACCGTCTTCCTGCCGGAAACCGACTTCCCGATGCGCGGCGGTCTGCCGAAGAAGGAGCCGGAAATCCTCGAAAAGTGGGGCGACCTGTACGGCACCCTGCGCGCCAAGCGTCAGGCCGAGGATGCACCGCTGTTCGTGCTGCACGACGGCCCGCCCTATGCCAATGGCGACATCCACATCGGCCACGCCCTGAACAAGACGCTGAAGGACTTCGTCGTCCGCTCGCAGTTCCTGATGGGCAAGGACGTCGACTACGTTCCGGGCTGGGACTGCCACGGCCTGCCGATCGAGTGGAAGATCGAAGAGGAATACCGCAAGAAGGGCCGCCGCAAGGACGAGGTCTCCAAGGACGAGTTCCGCACCGCCTGCCGTGAATATGCGGGCAAGTTCATCGACCTGCAGCGTGACCAGTTCCTGCGCCTTGGTATCACCGGTGACTTCGCCAACCGCTATGCCACCATGGACTTCAAGTCCGAGGCGGCCATCGTGGGCGAGTTCCATCGGTTCAAGAACTCTGGCCAACTGTACCGTGGCTCCAAGCCGGTGATGTGGTCGCCCGTCGAGCGCACCGCTCTGGCTGACGCCGAGGTCGAGTATCACGATCACGTCTCGCCGACGATCTGGGTCAAATTCCCTGTCACCGGCATGTCGGACAGCCATCCGGACGACCTGCTGGCCTTCCGCAACCAGACCCCTTCGGTCGTGATCTGGACCACCACTCCGTGGACCATTCCGGCCAACCGCGCCATCTCCTATGGCCCCGAGATCAAGTACGGCCTGTACGAAGTCACGGCCATGGAAGAGGGTCTGGAGTTCGAGCCGTGGGCCAAGGCCGGTGATCGCTTCATCATCGCCGACAAACTGGCCGAAGACGTTCTGAAGGCCGCCAAGGTCGCTACCTTCACCCGTATCTACGACATCGACCCGTCGGGTCTGGAATGCGCCCACCCGCTGGCCGAACTGGACTCCGGCTATGGCTTCTCGGTGCCGCTGCTGTCGGGCGACCACGTGACCGACGACGCCGGTACGGGCTTTGTCCACACCGCTCCGGGCCATGGCGCGGACGACTATGCCGTCTGGCTGGCCCACGGCCATCGCGATGTGCCGGACACCGTCGATCCGGACGGTGCCTACTATCCGCACGTGCCGCTGTTCGCAGGCCTCAAGGTTTTGGAAACCGAAGGCAAGAAGACCGGCAAGTTCGGTCCCGCCAATGGCGCGGTGATGGAAAAGCTGATCGAGGCGGGCAACCTGCTGGCGCGTGGCCGCGTCGAGCACTCCTATCCGCACTCGTGGCGCTCCAAGGCTCCGGTCATCTTCCGCAACACCCCGCAGTGGTTCATCCGCATGGATGAGGAACTGGCCAACGGCGAGACCCTGCGCGAGCGTGCCCTGACGGCGCTGGACAACACCGCCTTCCACCCTGCGGCCGGCAAGAACCGCATCCGCTCGATGGTCGAGGGCCGTCCCGACTGGCTGATCAGCCGTCAGCGCGCATGGGGCACCCCGCTGGCCATGTATGTCGACAAGACCACCGGCCAGCCGTTGATCGACGCCGAAGTCGACGCCCGCATCGTCGCTGCTGTCGCCCAAGGTGGCGCAGACGTGTGGTTCACCGCACCGGACGAAGACTTCCTCGGCAACCACAATCCGGCCCAGTACGAAAAGATCACCGACATCCTCGATGTCTGGTTCGACTCCGGCTCGACCCACGCCTTCACCCTCGAAGCGCGTGATCCGGCCCACGGCTACACCGGTGATCGCCCGTCGCATTGGCCAGCGAACCTCTATCTCGAAGGTTCGGACCAACACCGTGGCTGGTTCCAGTCCTCGCTGCTGGAAGGCTGCGGCTCGCGTGGCCGTGCGCCGTACGATGCCGTCCTGACCCACGGCTTCACCCTCGACGAGAAGGGTGAGAAGATGTCGAAGTCCAAGGGCAACACTGTTGACCCTGCGACCGTCATCAAGGAGTCGGGTGCCGACATCCTGCGCCTGTGGGTGGCGATGGTCGACTATTCCGAAGACCAGCGCATCGGCAAGCAGATCCTGCAGACCACGGTCGATGCCTATCGCAAGCTGCGCAACACCGTGCGCTACCTGCTGGGTGCCGTTGCGGGCTTCACCGAAGACGAGCGCATCACCGACTATGATCAGTTCCCGCCGCTGGAGCAGTACATCCTGCACCGCCTGTGGGAGCTGGACGCCCATGTGAAGAAGGCGTTCGAGGAATACCGCTTCCAGGACGTGGTCCGTCCGGTGATCGAGTTCTGCACCGGCGACCTGTCGTCGCTCTATTTCGACGTCCGCAAGGACAGCCTGTATTGCGACCGTCCGGACAGCATCAAGCGCCGCGCCGTTCGCACTGTCATGGACGAGGTGTTCGCCCGCCTGACCGCATGGCTGTCGCCCATCACCCCGTTCACCATGGACGAGGCATGGTCCTCGCGCTTCCCCGAAGCCGAAGCCGGTGCCAACTCGGCCCGTATCCTGCCGTCGGCACCCGCCGAGTGGCAGAACGAGGCCGAGGCCGCCCGCTGGGCCAAGGTCAAGAACGTGCGCCGTGCCGTAAATGCCCAACTCGAACACGCACGCACGCTTAAGACGATCGGTTCGAGCTTGGACGCGAAGGTAACGGTATATGTTCAGCCGCAGGTAGAAGGTTACATCGAAGCGTTCAACGGAATCGATGCGGCCGATATCTTCATCACCAGTATAGCTGAGGTTAAGGCAGGCCCCAGCCCCGACGGTGTGCAGGCTTTTGCCGACGACACGCACAGCTTCATCGAAACTCTCCTAGAGCTGTCAGACTATCCCAAATGCGCCCGCTCGTGGCGCAAGGTGCCGGATGTCGGTTCGGATGCGGACTATCCGGATCTGTCGGCCCGTGATGCGGACACCGTCCGTTATCTGGACAGCCTGAAAGCCTAAAGCTGAGCTACGAAAAACGCCCCATCGGACACGGTGGGGCGTTTTTTATTCTCCCCCCTGCCCCAAGTTCCTGTTAGGCGAAGCCTATGAAGATTTCTCGCCTTGCCTGGATGGCCTACGCTCTGGCCCTCATCATCATCGTTCTGGACCAGATCACCAAGGCTATGGTGATCAACGCCATGCCCGCGACGCCGTCGTCCATGCTGGACGGTTTCCGCATTGCCGAGGTGCTGCCGCCCTACTTCAACCTGACCTTCGTCCTGAACACGGGCGTCAGCTTTGGCATGTTTGGCGGCGGTGAAGCCCGCTGGATCCTCAGCGCCTTCTCGATCATCGTGGCTATCGCGCTGGCCGTCTGGGCCTATAAGGCCGAGCGTCGCCTGCTGGCCGCGGCGATCGGCATGGTTATTGGCGGAGCCATCGGCAATGTCATCGACCGTATCCGTTTCGGCGGCGTCGTCGACTTCCTCGATTTTTCGGGTACCGGCGTGTTTCCGTGGATTTTCAACATCGCCGACAGCGGTATAACCGTGGGTGTTGCGCTGCTAATCCTCGATTCCTTCCTTGGAGAACGTCGCTCCAAGGTTGGCGTGGCCCACGAAAAGTCGTAATCACATTCCTTCCTATTCGACCCGAGCAGCACCCTGCAGGGTGCTAACCGACCGGAGCCGAGCCTGAACATGCGTATTCGTAACGTCCTCACCCTGTCTGTTACCGCTGCTGCGATGCTGAGCCTTGGCGCTTGCAGCTCGCTGAAACAGGGTATTGGTCTGACCAAGGTAACGCCGGACGAGTTCGTCACCGTGGCGTCCGCCCCGCTGGTCGTTCCGCCGGAATACGGCCTGACCCCGCCGTCGCCGGGCGCACCGCGTCCGCAAGAACTGGCCCCCGAATCGGCAGCCCGCCAGATCCTGCTTGGTCAGCGTCAGGCTGTGACCCGCACGCCGGGTGAACAGGTTCTGGTGGCCAACGCCGGTGGCGAACGCGCCGACCCGCTGGCCCGCTATGTCATCGACGACGAGTTCGGCGATCTGGCGCACAAGGAAGAAAACTGGGCCAACCGCCTGATGTTCTGGCGCAAGAACGACCCGTCGTCCCAAGCTGCGACCACGCTGCAAGGTTCGGACGGTGCCCGTAACGTCGACGCCATGAGCGAGCACGAGCGCCTGCAAGCCCTGACCGGTGGCCGCGAAGGCATCACCATCGTCCCGCGTCAGGACAGCCGCCGCTTCAAACTGCCGGGCCTGTAAGTCTTCAGTAAAATCAAAATGTAAAAGGGCGTGACAAGCTTGGCTGTCACGCCCTTTTTCTTTGCCCCGAATGATTTCACAGGCTTAACTGTTCAATACGACCAGTTCGCTTACCGGAGCCCGCATGATCCCCGTCGACGCCCGCGCTATCTTTGCTGCCATCGCTATCGCCCACACCAAGGGTGGAAATGTCACCGGCCTCTACGATCATGCCCAGTCACGCCATCTGAACCTGATCGCCAGCGCATCGGGTCAGACGGTCAATGCCATCGATCTGGAGCGCAAGGCCAAGGTCAACGGCACCTTGCCCGCCTTCATCGACCACAGCCGCTCCAGCCACGTCCACATGACAGGCGAGAATGGCAAATACACCGGCTACGACTACAAGACCGAGACCCACTTCAACATCGAGGTCACAGGCGACACCGCCGCCCTATACGACCACGAGCAAGGCGTCTGGACGCAGTACAGCGCCTGACGCGGCCTATCCCTGCAGCACGCGCGGCAGTTTGAAGGTGATGGTCTCGCGGGCACCATCGTCCTCGGTCAGGGTGACATCGAAACGCTCGCGCACGGCGTCGATCAGGCCTTCGACCAGCGGTTCGGGGGCCGATGCACCGGCGGTAACGCCCAGAACCTGAACGCCCTCGAACCAGCTCCAGTCCACATCGCCTGCGTCATCGACCAGTCGGGCGGCCTTGGCACCGGCCTTCAGCGCCACATCCACCAGACGCGCCGAGTTGGACGAGTTCTTGGAGCCGACCACCAGAACCAGATCGCAACCGTCACCCAGCTTTTTCACAGCTTCCTGACGGTTGGTGGTGGCGTAGCAGATGTCTTCCTTGTGCGGGTCCGGCAGTTCGGGGAAGCGGCGCTTGAGCACCCCCAGAATGTCGGCGGTGTCGTCCACCGACAGCGTGGTCTGGGTGGCATAGGCCAGCGGTACATCACCCGGACGCTCGAACGCTTCGGCATCCTCTACCGTCTCGACCAGCGAGATCGCGCCCGCAGGAAGCTGCCCCATGGTGCCGACGACCTCGGGGTGGCCTGCGTGGCCGATCAGGATGATATGGCGGTCGTTTTTGAAATTGCGATCGGCCTCGACGTGGACCTTGGACACCAAGGGGCAGGTCGCATCGAGGTACAGCATCTGGCGCGACTTGGCCGCCTCGGGCACCGACTTGGGCACGCCATGGGCCGAGAACACCACCGGGCGATCATCGGGGCATTCGTCCAGTTCTTTCACGAACACCGCGCCCAGCCCTTTCAGGCGGTCTACCACGTGGCGGTTGTGCACGATCTCGTGCCGCACATAGACCGGAGCGCCGTATTTCTCGAGGGCGCGTTCGACGATCTGAATCGCACGATCCACCCCCGCGCAGAAGCCGCGCGGCGTGGCCATACGGATGGTCAACGGGCGCTTTGCACGTGCGGTTGCGTCATTCGGGGAAAGGGCGGCGGTCACTGGGGCGTTCATAGCGCTAACCTAGTCTTTTGCAGCCTGTTTCGCCACCGCGACATCGGGCCAATCCGTCATACATGTTCACGAAGGCGCACTGGCCGTTTGCCGCGCCTCGCTTTAGCCGCTATCACCACACAGCGTGTTATTGCAGACTTCGCGGTCTGTAAGATCACCCGTTCCTTTGGATTGCTGGAAAGAACCCGATGCGTCGCGTCCTGACTGCCCTTGCTGCCTTCTCCATCGCTGCCACGGTGATGCCGCACGCTGCCGATGCCCAGCAACGCCAACAGAGCGGCGCCAAGAAAGACGACGCTGCTCCCCAGCGCCAGTTCCGCCTTCAGCCTCTGGCCCGCCGCGCCAACTCCGGTCCGTGCCCGTATGTGAAGGTTCTGTACGATGCCGCCCGCTATGTCGAACTGAACGACTATCAGCGCCCGACCGTGAACGGCGTAGGCTATACCGGCGAAATCGAAGGCGTCAGTTCGGATTGCGAATACCGCGAGAACGATCCGATCCGCGTGGACTTCAACCTGCTGTTCTCGCTGGGCAAGGGCCCGTCGGCCCAGGGTGACGGCAAGACCTATCGCTATTGGGTTGCCGTGACCGAGCGTAACTCGGCCATCCTCGAGAAAGAATATTTCGACCTGCCGGTGAACTTCGGCGGTTCGGACCGCGCCACCGCAGAACCGTCGCACACCATCGTCATTCCCCGCGCAGAGGCCACCACCTCGGGCGGTAATTTCGAGATCCTGATCGGTTTCGAAGTCTCGCCGGAACAGGCCGAGTTCAATCGCTCGGGCAGCCGCTTCCGTCCGACCGCCGGACAAACCAACTAAGATTATGACTGACCTCAAAACTGTTCTCAGCGAAGCGGTCGCCACCGCCTTCGCTGCCGAAGGCGTGGACAAGGCCCTTGCCCGCGTGACCCCGTCGGATCGTCCCGACCTCGCCGACTTTCAGTCGAACGGAGCGCTGGCTGCCGCCAAGGCGCTGAAGATGAAACCGCGCGATCTGGCCACCAAGGTCGCCGCCCACCTCGAAGGGCACCCTGCCCTGTCGGCGGTCGAGATCGCTGGTCCGGGCTTCATCAATATGAAGCTGTCCGACGCCGCCCTGTCGCAGCGTGCGCGTGAAGTCGCCGCCGATGCCGACAAGGCCGGTGCCGCAACGGTTTCTGATGCCCGCAAGGTCGTGATCGACTTTGGCGGCCCGAACGTGGCCAAGCCGATGCACGTCGGCCACCTGCGCTCCTCCATCATCGGTGAAAGCCTGAAGCGCATCTTCCGCTTCCGTGGCGACGAAGTGATCGGCGATGCCCACTTCGGCGACTGGGGCTTCCAGATGGGCCTGCTGATCACCGCCTGCGGTGACGAAGGTATCGCCGACGCCTTCATGGCCGAAGGCGATGGGCCCTTCCCGTCTGAATCGCCTGTCTCGCTGGCCGACCTCGAGCGCCTGTATCCGCAAGCTGCCGGCAAGGCCAAGGAAGACCCTGCCTTCCGCGACCGCGCCCGTAAGGCGACCGCAGAACTGCAAGCCGGCCGTGCGGGCTACCGCGCCCTGTGGCAGCATTTCGTGGCTGTCAGCCGCACGGCCCTGACCCGCGAGTTCTCGGCGCTGGACGTGACCTTTGACCTCTGGAACGGCGAGTCTGACGCCGATCCGGTCATGGAAGAAATGATCGCCGACCTGAAGGCCAAAAACCTGCTGGTCGAGGACAACGGCGCGCAAGTCGTGCACGTCGCCCGCGAAGGCGAGTTCCGCAAGAAGAAGCTGGATGACGGTTCGGTCGTTCAGGTCCCTTCGCCGCCACCGCTGCTGGTCATCTCGTCGGAAGGTTCGGCCATGTATGGCACCACCGACCTGGCCACCATTCTGGATCGCAAGAAGTCGCTGTCGCCGGACCTGATCCTCTACGTCGTGGACGAGCGTCAGGCCGAGCACTTCGAACAGGTCTTCCGTGCGTCCTATCTGGCCGGTTATGCGCCCGAGAAGTCGCTGGAGCACCTTGGCTTCGGCACCATGAACGGCACCGACGGCAAGCCGTTCAAGACCCGCGCTGGCGGCGTTCTCAAGCTGCACGACCTCATCACCATGACCACCGACAAGGCGCGCGAGCGTCTGAAGGATGCGAAACTGGGTGAGGACCTGACTGAGGCAGAGTTCGAAGAGATCGCGCACAAGGTGGCTATCGCCGCCTTGAAGTTCGCCGACCTGTCGAACGCCCGCACGACATCTTACGTGTTCGACCTCGACCGCTTCACCAGCTTCGAGGGCAAGACCGGCCCGTACCTGCTGTACCAAGCCGTCCGCATCAAATCCCTGCTGCGCAAGGCTGCTGACCAAGGTGCCGAACACGGTGAGATCGTTATCGCCGAGCAGGCCGAGCGCGATCTGGCTCTGACGCTGGATGCATTCAGCGCCGCCGTGTCGGATGCCTATGACAAGCGTATGCCGCACCTGGTGGCCGAGCACGCCTATCGCGTGGCGCAGAGCTTCTCTAAGTTCTACGCCGCCTGCCCTGTGCTGGCCCAAGGCCATGAAGCTACCCGTGGGTCGCGTCTGAGCCTGTCGGCCGCTGCGCTGCTGCAACTGGAAACCGCATTGACCCTGCTGGGCATCCAGACGCCGGAACGCATGTAAGCCACGCGCTGCACGACATAAGGAAAGGGCCGGATGATCTCTCATCCGGCCTTTTTTATTGGGTCAGTTGGTAAGCGATTTCAGTACAGACGGCGGCACGCGGCGAAGCCCGAACTCCTTGCGCGGCACGCGCGGCGCGAAGGATGCTTCCTCTTCGGTTGCTCTCACCTTGACAGCCGTCTCGCGTGCTGTGTCATGGGCGGCGTCCTGGATGGGTTGAGCGGTCCAAACCTCTTCATGCGACATGATCGGCACCTATTGAAAACCAACGTTCACTGAACTCCTGCGAATAGAATGCGCGAGGAGCGAACGGGATCATTGATGAAAGTAAATAGATGTCGCACCAACGTCTGGCGTAGCGAGAAAGACCCATTCGGCAAGAGGCACGTTCGTAATCGGACACAGAGCGATAGAGCGGAACGACCTATCGGAGCGCAGGGTTGATTATTGCGGGGGGCCTTAAAGAGGAGAGGCCCAGATGACTGACCAAAGCCCGAACACGGATCGCCAGGAAAACGCGACGTCCGGCGTGCCGCTCCAGCCGCAAGGCACAGGCGCAGGCGGCGAAAATCCCTCGCAAGACCCCTCGCAGCCCGACTTCGTCGGCGACGATCAACGCGACGAGGAAGATCTTCGTACCGACATGGGTAACGGCACCGGACAGGAACGTCCGGAAGAAGCCGGCGAGGAACTGGCCGAGGACGTCAATCGCGACGGTGCCGACAGCATCTCGCAATCCGCAACCGGCGGTCTCGGCAACGCCGACCCGCAGCTCAATCAGGGCTGATGGCGGTTGAGCCTTTGTCGAAACCATTGACCAAAGGAATACGCAGATGACTGATCCAACCCATCCGACGACCCCCACAGGTCAGGACGATACCTTCACGCCGCAAACGCCAGCCCAGAAGGACCTGCAGCAACGCATGCAGGACGATGTGCCCCGCGAAGGCTCGCGCGCTCACACCCACGACGAGCCGGACGACCAACGCCTTGCCTTAGGCGGTGCCCGTCCGGAAGCCCAGCCGCGCACGCAGGCTGACCGTGAAACCGACGGAGCCATGCAGGGCGACAACGGCCAGACGCGCCAACCACAATCCAGCGGCATGGTGCAGCCGGACGGTGGGGTGAACCAAGGCTCCAACACCGACAATCCGTAAATCAACGAACTGGTGCGAAAACCAGGCAAGACGAGGAAACAGCAAGATGACCGATGCCAATAATCCGCATTACATCCGTCCGGGCATGACCGGTGACGCCGTTCCGCCTGCAGAGAATACGCCGCAGGTGACCGACACCCTGACCACGCAGGATCAGGAAGACGAACAACAGCGCATCCGCAACCGGCAACAGACGGGCACCGCCCCGACGAGCCAGACGACGGATCACATCGAAAATGTCCCGTTAACCCCCAAAACCTAAGCGGGCGCAGGCACGGCCCATAGGGCTGTCTCAATGAACGGCGGACAGAGGTCGCGACGAGCGGCGCTCCATCCGCCGTTTATCGTTTCGGCGGCGTGAAGGTTGCAAACCCGCCCTCGATCAACTCTGGATCACGCCATCCTAGTTGATTGTTTGATAAGCAACTTTTCGGGAAAAATGCCTCGATTGCGCATTGCAGAAAATGCGCTCTAATGGCTAAGCTTGGACATGGCTTGTATCGCCATTCGTTTCGAGGGATTGCCCGAATGTCCAAAGCTCCGAAGTCGGGTTACGCCCGCACCCCCACCGCAGATGGTGGCTTTGAATTCACCTATATGGGTTCGCGTTTCGCCCCGATGGTCAGCGGCCTGATCTGCATCATCGCCATTGCCATCTTCGTCTACGGTGCCTTCACCACCCCGTTCGGCTTCTTCCTGTTCATTGCAGTGCTGGCCTTCATCATCTGCTTTGGTCTGTTCGGTAATGCTGTGCCGCACAGCTTCACCGTCTATCCGGACCGCATCGTCACCCATAAGGGCCAGACCGTCCCGTTCGACAACATCACCCATCTGTCGTGGGACGCGAACAAGAGCACCCGCTTCTTCGGCCAGGCCACTGTGACCGTTCAGGCCATGGGCAACACGGTCAACATCGCCGGCTTCCTGCGTCCGAACGTGGCCATGGGCCTGCACAACGAGATCAAGAAGGTCTCGGACGTACGCTTCAGCTAAGCCTTACCACTTAGGCTGATGGATCGAACGGCGGGGTTGGGTTAAAGGTCAGGGATGACCGATACCCTCCCCGCCGTTTCTGTATCCGGCCTCGATGCCTTCATCGCCGGCCTGCCCAAGGCCGAACTCCACCTGCACATCGAAGGCTCGCTCGAGCCGGAACTGATGTTCGAGCTGGCCCAGCGCAACAACGTCGCCATCCCCTACGACAGCGTTGAAGCCGTTCGTGCTGCCTATGACTTCTCGAATCTGCAGGACTTCCTCGACATCTACTATGCGGGCGCGCAGGTACTGCTGACCCGTCAGGACTTCGAGGACCTGACCTTCGCCTATTTCAAGCGCATCGCGGCCGACAACGTCCGCCACGCCGAGATCTTCTTTGACCCGCAGACCCACACCGACCGCGGCGTTTCGTTTGAAACCGTCGTCGAGGGCATTATCGCAGGCATGAAGCGCGCCGAAGAGGAACTGAACGTTACCTCGGGCCTGATCCTCAGCTTCCTGCGCCACCTGCCGGAAGAGGCGGCCTTTGAAACCCTGGAGATGGCCAAGCCCTATCTGGACCGCTTCATCGGTGTCGGCCTCGACAGTTCGGAAGTCGGTCATCCGCCGTCGAAGTTCGAGCGCATCTTTGCCGCCTGCCGCAAACTGGGCCTGAAGATCTGCTGCCACGCCGGTGAGGAAGGCCCACCTCCATACGTGCACGAAGCGCTGGACCTGTTGAAGATCGACCGCATGGACCACGGCAACCGCTCCATGGAAGACGAGGCGCTGGTCGCGCGTCTAGCCAGGGAACAGATGACCCTGACCGTCTGCCCGCTGTCGAATCTGAAGCTGTGCGTGGTTGACGATCTCAAGGATCACCCGATCCCCGCCATGCTGGCCAAGGGTCTTCACGTCACCCTGAACTCGGACGACCCGTCCTATTTCGGCGGCTACATGAACGACAACTACATCCAGCTGGCTAACGCCGTCGGCCTGACCCGCGAACAGATCATCCAGATCGCCCGCAACTCGTTTGAAGGCAGCTTCCTGCCTGACGCGAAGAAGGCACAGTATCTGGCCGAAATCGACGCCTACGTGGCAGCGAACTAGGACTTTCCAAGCCCCGTCAGAAATGGCGGGGCTTTTTGCTCAGCTTTACTCGGTGATCGCCGGTCCCTAGCGTGTAATGGTTGTTGCTAGAGGTCGTCTGATGAATCCGGTGGTGTATTCCCTGATCTGGATCGGCCTGATCGGGCTTGTCGTGGCCGCGCTGAGCGCCAATGCGGCCGATGCAATGGCTGAAGAAGAACGCCGCAGTGGAGATGCAGACCGCAACGCCCCCGCGTTTTTGAACATTGTCAGGTTTGCCGGTGTTCCGGTCGGCCGATGGATGAACCTGCTGATCGTATTCACCCCTTGGTACGCGGACTATAAGTCGCCGCTAATCCGGTATCTGGCCTTTGCAGCACGGGTCGGACTTTGTCTGGGTGTCCTGTTTCCGTTGACGACCCTTGGCGTCTTTATGGGTCTGGATGCGGCCCTGCGTCCCTAGACAGTCGCAAGGGCCCTTATCCACCGGATTGCGCACAGGGATGTCCACACATCCATCCACAGTGGTCGCGTTTGATCGACCAAGGCAGCGACTCCACACGCGATTATGTTCCTGATATGTTCCGACGCATGGAGCAGACAGACCCCGAGCATGATCCCGCGCAGTTGCGCTGGCTCTTCATCGACCTGAACGCCTTTTTTGCCAACGCCGAACAGCAGATGAATCCGCAGTGGCGCGGCAAGCCGGTGATCGTGCGCCCTGCCCCCAGCGAGTTCTCCGGCGCGATTGCGGCCAGCTATGAGAGCCGCCTCTATGGTATCCGCACTGGCACCAGCGTGCGCGAGGCGCGGCGTCTGTGCCCCGATGTGGTCATCGCCGAGGCGCGCCCCGACGTCTATGTGAAGCTGCATAAGCAGATCATGGCCGAGATCGAGCGTCACATGCCGATCTACAAGATCGGCTCCATCGACGAATGCTCGTGCGAGCTGATGGGACCGCAGCGGATCGAGGCCAATGCCGTCGCCCTGGCCCGCCGTATCCAGCAGGGCATCAAGGACAATGTCGGCGAATGCCTGCGCTCCTCGGTCGGGCTGGCCCCCAGCCGGTTTTTGGCCAAGACTGCCTGCGGCATGAAGAAGCCGGACGGCCTGACCGTGCTGCGCCAGCATGAGCTGCCACAGGCGATCGAACACCTGCCGATCTCGGCCTTTCCGGGGATTGGCAAGCGGATGCCGTCTGGCACAGGCGGGCATCCACACCACCGCCCAGCTGTGGGCCATGGGAGCCAAGGAGGCGCGGCATCTGTGGGGTAGTGTCGAGGGCGAGCGCGTCTGGCGCGGCCTGCACGGCCTTCATGTGGAACCGCCCGCCGAA
The DNA here is from genome assembly GCF_054824005.1 of Brevundimonas sp. GN22. Lineage (NCBI taxonomy): Bacteria > Pseudomonadati > Pseudomonadota > Alphaproteobacteria > Caulobacterales > Caulobacteraceae > Brevundimonas > Brevundimonas sp. GN22. Next base: position 20,425 of record NZ_JSYD01000011.1, read on the forward strand.
CAGCCGACCGCCAGCATCGGCCACAGCCATGTCCTGCAAATGGCAATGCGCACGCCGGACAAGTCACGCGCCGTGGCCCGCCGCCTGTTGGTAAAATGCGGCTCGCGCCTGCGCCGGATGGATGTGACGGGATCGGTTCTGGGCCTCAGCATCGAGCTGGAAACCACCGACCGCAGCGTCAGCAAGCGCGGGCAGAAGCTGTCCTATCAATGTCAGGTCCCACCGACACAGGATACCTTTGCCCTGCTGTCGGCGCTGGATGGATTGTGGGCACAGGCGGCCCCTGCCCTGCGTCGCCACCGCCCGCATACGGTGGGTGTCCATATCCATGAGCTGACCCCTCGCGGTGCCCATGCGCCCGACCTGTTCGGACAGGCTCCGGACCAGAATGGCAACGCCCGCTCGCTGAAGCTGTCCAAGGCGATGGACGCCCTGAACAAACGTTTCGGCAAGGACACCGTCAGCATCGGCCCCGCCAACGACCTGCCCCGGTACATGGGGGCCAAGATCGCCTTCAACCGGATCCCCAGGAACACGACTTCTGGGAATAAGCGGTGGATCAAAGCCGCACAACGCCCAGGGCCGCAAAGCTGTCGCGGGCGGCCTGTGCGGTGTCCTCCGCTATGGCGCGGGTGGCCTCTTCGATCACCACGGCCGCAAAGCCTTCGCGCACGGCATCCTCGGCGGTGAAGCGCACGCAGTAGTCATAGGCCAGACCGCACACGAACACGCGCTCCGCACCCAGTCCTCGTAACAGGCCCGACAGCCCCGTCGAGGTCTTGTGGTCGTTCTCGAAAAAGGCCGAATAGCTGTCCACCGCAGGGTTGGCCCCCTTGCGGATGATGGCCGCCGCACGCTGCACGGCGGGAGCGACATCGGCGTGGAAGTCCGCGCCCGAACTGCCCTGGACGCAGTGGTCGGGCCACAGCATCTGCGGGCCGTATTCCACCTCGATCTGGGTGAACGGGGCCGCGCCTTCGTGGTTGGAGGCAAAGCTGATCTGGTCCGGCGTATGCCAGTCCTGCGATACCACCACGGTCTTGAACCGCGCCGCGATCTCGTTGATCAGCGGCATGATCGACGCCCCGCCCTGAACCGCCAAGGCCCCGCCTTCGCAGAAGTCATTCTGCGGATCGACCACGATCAGGGCATCACGCTCGGTCACGTCTTGGAGGAAGGTCAGCATAGTCGAAACTCGATCAGGCCATTGGATGCAGCGACAGCATAGGTGCGACACTGGGCGAGCCAAAGCCGATTTTAGCAAACGCCGTTAACGACTCTTCATCGATACCCCTGACACTGCTTTCGACGAGCAATGATATCGCCCTGTGTCCCAAACTGACGTCGAGGGGTGCGATGGTCTTGCCGCAGGATTTGGGGGATCAACTTTGACCGAACTATCAACTGCCGCCATAGAGTTCCGCGCGCGTGTTTCCGACGCTGCCCGCTTTCTAGAGACCTGCGAAGGCGGGGATCCGGGGACGCCGGACAAGCCGTCGATCTGGTTGCTGGGTATCGAACCCGGTTGGAGCCTCGCCGATGCCGCTGCAGACGCAAAGGCAGAGCCACAGCGCGATCCCGAGCGCGAGCGATACAGCGTCGAACTTCAGCTAGGCTGGCCCTACAACGTCAAAGCGTTCAAACTTTTGGCGGGTATCGCAGGCCTCCCGACCGAGGACCACGTGGCCTTTGCGAAACAGGCGCGCCCGTTTGAAAAAGGGTGTTCGGGTTATTTCAAAGCCAACCTGTTTCCCGAACCGTTCAACAATGTCGCTGAATGGGATGCCGCCGCGACCGAACTGACAGGTTTCACCTCCAAACCGGAATACCAAGGCTGGCTGCGCCAAGCGCGCTTCGCGGTTCTGAGGGAAATGGTCTCCAAGCATCGTCCGAAAATCCTCATCGGCACGGGGCTGACGCATCTTCATGACTTCATGGACATCACCGGCACCACACAAGAGCCGGAAGCTCATCGCTTTGAAGTGAACGGGCATCCCAAGCGCATGCACATCAGCACATCGGGCACTGTGCCACTGGCAGTCGTGCCGCATTTCACAGGCGGCTCTCACGGCCTCAATAGCGAGGAATCCGTACGCATCGCAGCACAAGCCATCCGGCAGGCGCTAGTGGCGTAAAGGTTCAGCCCTAGAACGAAATCGGGCGGGATGTTGGAAAACACCCCGCCCTTTTCTTAGGTTTACACGCCGCAGGTGTCGGCGATGACGTCGATTTCGTTGGCTGAGCCGAGGATGACCGGCACGCGCTGGTGAAGCTGGGTCGGGAGGACGTCGAGGATGGCGTTGCGGCCGTCGGTGGTGGATTTGCCGCCAGCCTGTTCGACGAGGAAGCTCATCGGATTGCCTTCGTACATCAGGCGCAGCTTGCCCGGCTTGTTCGGCTCGCGCTTGTCCCACGGATACAGGAACACGCCGCCGCGCATCATGATGCGGTGAACGTCCGCCACCATGGCGGCGACCCAGCGCATGTTGAAATTCTTGCCGCGACCGCCCTCGGCCCCCTGAAGGCAGCCCTCGACGTATTTCTGCACGCCCTCGGCCCAGTGGCGCTGGTTCGACATGTTGATGGCGAACTCTTTGGTGTCGGGCGTGATCTTGATCGCGGGATGGGTCAGCAGCCACTGGCCGTCCAGCGACAGGGTAAAGCCTGCAACGCCCGAGCCCGTCGTCAGCACCAGCATGGTTTGGCCGCCGTAAAGCACATAGCCCGCCGCCAGTTGCTTGCGGCCGTCCTGCAGGAAGGCAGCGTCGGTGATTTCGCCCGACGGCGCAGCCAGAACCGAGAAGATGGTCCCCACCGGGGCGTTGATGTCGATGTTGCTTGATCCATCCAGCGGATCGAAGAGGACAAGGAACTTGCCGCCGTCGTGCTTGGCGGGCTGGCAGTTATCCATTTCCTCGGACGCCACACCGGCCACCAGCGGCAGGGCCAGCAGGTTGTCGGTCAAAATGTCGTTGGAGATGACGTCCAGCTTCTTCTGCTCTTCGTCCTGAACATTGACGTTGCCCGAGGCACCCAGCGCTCCGGCCAGCGCGCCGCCCGATACGACCTTGCGGATATCCACGCACGAGGCCGCGATCTTCAGCAGCAGTTCGGCCAGATCACCCTCGACGCCCGTGGCGGACAGGTGGGCAGACAGATCGGTGCGGACGTCGGTCATGATGGTTTCTTTAAATCCAAATCAGAGGCAAGACTGGGGATGAACCTCTCAATGACGCCTGTTCATTGATGCCGCAAGTGTGGCGGCGCTTGACTTCGAACCGGAGTCGATGGCTTAGGTCGCCTTAGCTCTCGCGGGAGAGATCGGGGGGATGGGAACCATCTTTCCGGAGCCGAAGGCGCAACCGCCCCGGAAACGCTCAGGCAAAAGGACCGCGAGGCGCACGGAACGCTGGAAAGTCGCCATTGGGTCGAGAGGGGTCCAAGGCGCGCCGAAGGAGCAAGGTTGCCGCCAAAACGGTAATCGGAATCTCTCAGGCCTAAGGGACAGCGGGGGCGCGTACGGCGAAGCTATCGCCGTGATGACGCGACTCCGGAGTGCGCCCATGAGTGACGAAATTCTGAAAACCACCCCCCTGAATGCGGCGCACCGTGCGCTTGGCGCGCGTATGGTCGGCTTTGGCGGCTATGACATGCCGGTCCAGTACGAAGGCGTTCTGGCCGAGCACAAATGGACCCGCGAGCATGCCGGTCTGTTCGACGTTTCCCACATGGGCCAGGCCAAGATCACCGGCAAGGACGCCATCGAACAGTTCGAGCGCTTCGTCCCCGGCGACTACAAGATCCTCAAGGATCACAAACAGAAATACTCCCTGCTGCTGAACGACCAAGGCGGCATCATGGACGACCTGATGGCGGGCAAGCCCGACCACAATGGTCTGTATGTGGTGGTCAACGCCGGTAACAAGGACGCCGATTTCGCCCACCTGCGTGCGAACCTTCAGGGCGATGCCAAGCTGGAAGTTCTGGAAGACCGCGCGCTTCTGGCCATTCAGGGTCCGGAAGCCATCGACGTCATGATCCAGCACGAACCGGCACTGGCCGAGCTGTCGTTCATGGACATCACCTGGCTGAACGTCTTTGGCGTGAACTGCTACATCTCGCGTTCGGGCTATACCGGCGAGGATGGCTTCGAGATTTCGGTACCCGCCGCCGATGCCGAGCGCGTGTGGAACCTGCTGCTCAGTGACGAACGCGTGAAGCCGATCGGTCTGGGTGCCCGCGACAGCCTGCGCCTCGAAGCCGGTCTGCCGCTGCACGGCCACGACCTCGATGCCGCCGTCTCTCCGGTTGAAGCCGACCTGACCTTCGCCCTGTCGAAGTCGCGCAAGGAAGCCGCGAACTTCCCGGGTGCCGAGCGCATTCTCAAGGAACTGGCTGAAGGCCCGTCGCGCAAGCGCGTGAACCTGCTGGTCAAGGAAGGCGCTCCGGCCCGCGAGGGTGCCGAGATCGCCGACAAGAACGGCAATATCATCGGCGTGGTCACCTCGGGTGGCCCGTCGCCTTCGACCGGCAACAAGATCGCCATCGGCTTCGTGCCGCCCGCGTTCACCGAAATCGGAACCGAGCTGAAAGTCGTCGTCCGTGGCCGCCCTGCTGCGGCCGAGGTCGTGGCCAGCCCGTTCGTTCCCACCCGTTACTACCGCAAACCCAAGGCTTGAGAGGGATCAGCCATGAAATTCACCAAAGATCACGAATGGGTCTCGCTGGACGGCGACATCGCCACCGTCGGCATCTCGGCTCACGCGGCTGAAGCCCTCGGCGACGTTGTGTTCGTTGAAACGCCGGACGTCGGCAAGACCGTAGCCAAGGGCGACAGCTTCGCCGTGGTTGAATCGGTCAAGGCCGCTTCGGACGTTTACGCTCCGGTTTCGGGCGAGGTCGTCGAAGCCAACGGCGCGCTGGCCGATGCACCGGAAACCGTGAACGCCTCGCCGGAAGGCGAAGGCTGGTTCGCCAAGATCAAGGTGTCGGACGCCTCGGAACTCGACGGCCTGATGGACAAGGCGGCTTACGACGCCTTCCTCGCGACCCTCTAATGCCTTTCGCCCGCCCCGACTTGTTCGGGGCGGGTTTCTTCTACCCCTTCCCCATAATCCGGCCGAATGCCGGACGGATCGGAACTGAACATGCGTTACCTCCCTCTGACAGCCGATGATCGCGAGGCCATGCTGGCCGCGATCGGGGCCAAGTCGATCGATGACCTCTTTGTAGACGTGCCGGAAAGCGCACGCCTGAGCGGCCCTGTGGACTTGCCGCGCGTGGCGGGCGAACTGGAAGTCGAGCGTGCCCTGTCGGCCATGGCGGCCAAGAACAAGACCGCCGGTTCGGTTCCGTTCTTCTGCGGCGCGGGCGCTTACAAGCACCATGTTCCAGCGACCGTGGATCACGTAATCCAACGCTCGGAATTCCTGACTTCCTACACCCCGTACCAACCGGAAATCGCACAAGGGACCCTGCAGTACCTGTACGAGTTCCAAACACAGGTTGCGAACCTGACGGGTATGCCGGTCGCCAACGCGTCGCTTTATGACGGCTCGACCGCCATGGCCGAGGGCGTGCTGATGGCCACCCGCGTCACCCGCCGCAACAAGGCTGTGATCTCGGGCGGCGTTCACCCGCACTACGTCAAGGCGACCGAGACTGTGGTTCACGCCATGGGCGTTGAAACCCAAGTCCTTCCGGCTGCCGTTGACGCCGAAGCTGACGTCATCGCCCAGATCGGTCCGGACACCGCTTGCGTCGTCGTCCAGACCCCGAACGTGTTCGGCACCGCCACCGACGTCACCAAGATCGCCGAGGCGGCTCAGGCCAATGGTGCCCTGCTGATCGTCGTCGTGACCGAAGCTGTGTCGATGGGCCTGCTGAAGTCGCCGGGCGAAATGGGCGCGGACATCGTCGCTGGCGAAGGCCAGTCGATCGGTAACGCCCTGAACTATGGCGGTCCGTACATCGGCCTGTTCGCCACCCGCGAAAAGCTGCTGCGCCAGACCCCGGGCCGCTATTGCGGCGAGACCGTCGATGCCGAGGGCAAGCGCGGCTTCGTTCTGACCCTGTCGACCCGCGAGCAGCACATCCGCCGCGACAAGGCGACGTCGAACATCTGCACCAACTCTGGCCTGTGCTGCCTCGCCTTCACCATCCACATGAGCCTGCTGGGCGAGACGGGTCTGCGCCAACTGGCCCTGCTGAACCACGAAAAGGCACTGGCTACCCGCGATGCGCTGGCCGCCATTGAAGGCGTCGAGGTCCTGACCCCGCGCTTCTTCAATGAGTTCGCCGTGAAGCTGCCGAAGAACGCTGCCGAGGTCGTCGAGACCCTTGCCGCCCAAGGCATCCTCGCTGGCGTGCCCTACAGCCGCCTCGCACCGGAAGCGGGCATGGACGACGTCTTGCTGGTCGCCGCCACCGAGACGACGCTGGACGCGGACATACAGATCCTCGCCACCGCACTCAAAGCCGCAGTCGCGTAAGGAAGGGCAACAGACATGAGCACCATGAACAACGTCGGGCGTCCTACCACTCCTCAGGCGACCACCCCGAACGCCGTCGCCGAAAAGCCCGCCACCCTGACCGGTGGCCGTGGCCTGCTGCAGGACGAGCCGCTGATCTTCGAAGGCGAAGGCTGGGGCAAGACTGGTGTGGACCTTGCCACCCCGAAGACCGATGGCTCGGACCTCGGTGATCTGGTCCGCCGCGACCCGATTGGCCTGCCGGGCCTGTCGGAGCCGGAAGCCATGCGCCACTATGTGCGCCTGAGCCAGAAGAACCACGCCATCGATCTGGCTATCTATCCGCTGGGTTCG
>NZ_JSYD01000106.1:0-11814 GCF_054824005.1 Brevundimonas sp. GN22
CGAGAAGAACCAGCGGGTGAAGAACCCCGGCATGTGATTGTCTGTTGCGCTAGCGCTAGCCATGATGAGTGTGCTCTCGCAAATCTTTATTGGGCAGCCGGTGCGGCAGCAGCAGGTGCTGCAGCCGCTTCGGTCTGGGCTGGGGTCGGGGCTGCCGCAGCAGCATCAGCGGCCGGAGCAGCAGGGGCCGGAGCTGCAGCCGGAGCAGCAATTTCGGTACCCGGCATGGAACCGCCCTTCGAGGCGACCCAAGCTTCGAACTCTTCCTGGGTCACAACATTGACCTGGATCGGCATGAAGGCGTGGTCGACACCGCACAGTTCCGAGCATTGGCCGTAATAGGTGCCAACCTTCTCGGCCTTGAACCAGGTGTGGTTGGTCTTGCCCGGAATGGCGTCGATCTTCACGCCAAAGGCCGGAACAGCCACAGCGTGGATCACGTCGGCAGCGGTGATCAGCAGTTCGACCGTTGCGCCAACCGGCACAACCATAGGCTGGTCAGCGGCCAGACGGTAAAGCTGCTTACCGGCTTTATCTTCCGGCAGCATGTTCGAGATGTATTCCGGAACCTTGTGGTCCGGATACTCGTAGGCCCAGTTCCACTGGTTGCCGGTGACCTTCACGCGGACGTCCGGCTCCGGCATGTTCTCGTAAGCGAACAGCAGGCGGAACGAGAACAGCGCGATGACCATCAGGATCAGGATCGGCACAACCGTCCAGATCACTTCGATGACCGTGTTGTGTGCCCATTTTGCCGGCGTGGGATTGGCGCGCTTGTTATAGCGCACGCAAATCCACAGCAGCAGTGCCAGCACCAGAACGCTGATGCCGATGCACATCGGCAGCAACACATACTGGTGGAAGTCGTGCACCTGGTGCTTCAGCGGCGATGCCGCCGGCTGAAGACCGATTGCACCCGGGGTCGGCTGCCCCACAAGTTCTTGCGCCCATGTCGGCGCAGCAACGAATGCGCCAAGCGCAGCCGTGGCGATACCCGCCCCCAACCGCGCTATAGCTCGCGTGCCCATCCCCATTCGAGAAGTCCTCATAAACCGTTCTGCCGCAGACGCCTGCGAAGCAATCGCAAACGCGCTGAGGCCCGTTCGAACCGCAGCGTTTGGGCGGTCGTTATCGGACAAAATGGCGTCGGGCAAGGTGTCTGACACATTCCGCAGCACAAGGTTGTTAGAAAGCCGCTCATTAAAAGGTGTTCATGTTTTGAAAGGTACCTTGCGTCACAAGATACCTTGTCATAACCATTGGACATGAACCGAGGGAACGAAATGCCCGAAACAATCGATATCCAACTGAAGAAAGGGGTCCTTGGACTGTGCGTCCTTGCCCTGCTCGCCCGTAGCGACAGCTACGCCTATGAGATCGCTTCTCGCCTGTCGGATGCAATCGGAATGGGTGAAGGCACGATCTACCCGCTGATGCGCCGCATGCAGACGGACGGACAGGTCGAAACCTATCTGGTCGAATCGTCCAGCGGTCCCTCGCGCAAATATTACCGCCTGACCGCCAAGGGTCACGAAGCCCTCGCCGCCCAGAGCACCGAGTGGAAGGCCTTCGCCAACGCCGTCGGCGACCTTCTGAGCGCCGCCACCTCGGCGGACACCATCAACGCGGGCGCACCAAAGCCCGTACCGGCCCTCACGGCCGCTGTATCCGACAAGGGAGCTGAATAATGAACCGCAACGAGTTCCTCGCCCGTCTCCGTCGCGGTCTGGTGGGTCTGACCAAGTCCGCTGCCGACGACATCGTGGCCGACTATGAAGCCCACTTCGACGACGCCGTCGCTGCTGGCCGCTCCGAAGCCGATGTCTCTGCCGCCCTTGGCGATCCGGACCGTCTGGCCCGCGAACTGAAGGCCGAAGCCGGTGCGCAGGCCTGGGCCCAGCAGCCGACCGCCTCCAACGCCCTGGGTGCCGTTCTGGGTATTCTGGGTCTGGGTGCCATCGACATCCTGATCCTGCTGCCGCTGGTTCTGCCGGTGTTCGGTACGGTTCTCGCCTTCCTCGTCGCCGGTGTCGGCATCTTCATCGCCGGTGGCGGTGTGATGGTCGTCGGTCCGTTCGCCGGACTGCCGGGCGGCATCCTCGCAGCCTTCCTTCTGGGTATCGGCCTGATGGGTCTGGGCGTCTTCATGATCGCCGCCATGGCCATCCTGATCAAATGGCTGATCGACGCGACCATCTGGTACGCCCGCCTGCACTACCGAGTCGCCAAACCCGCCCTCGAACCGGCTAACGCCTGATCTGCGCCCCTTACAGGAATAGGACACTGACATGATCCGCAATCTGTTCATCATCGGGGCCTCGGGTCTGGCCCTGGCTATTGTCGGCATCGGCGGCGCAGCAGCCGTCGGCGGCTCCGATCTGGCTAAGCACAGCTGGACCTGGGTGTTTGACGACAATGAAAACGACGGCGTCCGCGTCGTCCGCGAGCAACTGCCCGCCCCGATCACCCGCACCATAGAGTGGGCGGGCGGCGACAGCCTCGCCATCGACATCCCCGGCAAGGTCGTCTTCATTCAGGACGCCAGCGCCTCGGGCATCACCATCGAGGGTCAAAAGGAACTGGCCGAGAAGGTCACCCTGTCCGACGGCCGCCTGCGCCTCGACACCCCGGACCGTCGCGGCTCCGACCGCAGCTATGTGACGTGGGACGCCTCGGGCATCCGCGGCTGGAACGAGCGCGAACGCCTGACCATCACCATCCGCGCGCCTTCGGTGAAGTCGTTCGAGCTGTTCGGTCACACCAACCTTCTGGTGCGTGACTACAACCAGCCTGACCTGAAGCTGGCCCTGACGGGCAGCGCGGACGCAGAAGTCATCGGTCGCACCCAGTCGATCACGGTCGACGCCTCGGGACATGCCTCGGCCGAACTGGACGAACTGCTGACGGAAAACGCCACCATTCGCACCAGCGGCAACGCCGACGTCGAAACCTCGGCCAATGGCAAGGTTGACGTGGTCGCTACCGGCAACAGCTCGATCAGCTTCAGCCGCCGACCGGCCGAACTGCGTCAGGAACTGTCGCAAGAAGCGACGGTCGATCAGGACTAAGCCCAACCAAAGGGCGCTGCACCTTCTCTCCCCCGCCTCGCAGCGTCCACTTCGCAAAGCCCTCGCTCGTCAGGCGGGGGCTTTTTCTTTGCGCCCGCCCGCGCCCGCGCCTATCTAGCGACTATGAGCTCTTCCACTTCTGTCTCTTCGCCCTCGCCCATTCTCGACGCCGCTGGTGTCGATGCGTCCGATGCCCTGTCCATCCTGCAAACCGCGCTGGAGGGTGCCGACGACGGCGAACTGTTCCTCGAAAAGACCGAGAGCGAATCCCTCCTGTTCGACGATGGCCGCCTCAAGAGCGCCAACTACGACGCCACCGAAGGCTTCGGCCTGCGTGTGGTCGCAGGCGAGACCGCAGGCTTCGCCCACGCCAATGAAATCTCCGCCGCCGCTATCGCGCGCGCAGGCGACAGCGCAGCCCTTGCCAAGCGCGGCTACTCCGGCACCGCCGCCGAAGCCCCGCTGGCCACCAATCAGCGCCTCTATGCGCCGGTCGATCCGCTGCTAGCCCCGTCCTTCTCGGACAAGATCGCCCTGCTGGCCGAGATCGACGCCTTTGCCCGCGCCCGCGACCCGCATGTGGTTCAGGTGTCGGCCTCCATCGTCGGCGAGCGCCGCACCATCGACATCCTGCGCGGCGACGGCCAGATCCTCAGCGACATCCGCCCGCTGGTACGCCTGAACGTCTCGGTGACGGTCGAGAAGAACGGCAAGCGGGAAACCGCATCCTCCGGTGCCGGCGGCCGCGCCGCCTTCGAGGAATGGATCAAGCCGGAAAGCTGGCAGGGCCAGGTCGACAAGGCTCTGCGTCAGGCCATGATCAACCTCGAAGCCATCGACTGCCCCGCAGGCGAGATGGACGTCGTTCTGGGCGCTGGCTGGCCGGGCGTGCTGCTACACGAAGCTATCGGCCACGGCTTCGAGGGCGACTTCCACCGCAAGGGTTCGTCGGTGTTCACCGGAATGATGGGCAAGCGCGTCGCCGCCCCCGGCGTCACGGTCGTCGATGACGGGTCGATTGCCGACCGTCGCGGCTCGCTGTCGTTCGACGACGAAGGCACGCCGACCTCGCGCACCGTTCTTATCGAGGACGGCATCATGGTCGGCCTGATGCACGACCGCCTGTCGGCCCGCCAGCTGAACACCCGCGCCACGGGCAATGGCCGCCGCCAGTCCTTCGCCCACCAGCCGATGCCGCGCATGACCAATACCTTCATGGAAGGCGGCAATGACAAGTTCGAAGACATGATCGCCTCGACCAAGCGCGGCCTCTACGCCGCCAACTTCGGCGGCGGTCAGGTGGACATCACCAACGGCAAGTTCGTGTTCCAGTGCACCGAGGCCTACCTCATCGAGGACGGCAAGATCACCACGCCGGTTCGCGGCGCGACCCTGATCGGTGACGGTGCCACGGCGCTTACCAAGATCGAGATGATCGGCGACGACTTCGCCTTCGACCCCGGCGTCGGCACCTGCGGCAAGGCCGGACAAGGCGTCCCCGTCGGCATCGGCCAACCCAGCCTCAAAATGGGCGGCCTCACCGTCGGCGGCACCGCCGTCTAACCCTTCAAAGGCCACCCCACCACGGGTGGCCTTTTTCGTCGAAGCGCCTAAGGTCAAACAACGTTCTTATACCTAGACAGGGTGCTTCAAATGCCCTCGGATCGCTCGCTTTTGATCGTCATGACGCAATCTTGGCGCTCGTCGAAACGCCTGTATCTGCACAGGATCAAGCCGCCGACGACGACTGGGATTATGGCGAGGACGTCCAAAAGAACACCTATGTCGCTTCGGTAACCTACGGATCGGGCCAGACCCTGATGGCGCACTGTGGCGACGACAGATTCTCCCTTGCGATACTCGGGCTTCCCGATCAGGCAGGACAGCCCTATTCAGCAACGGCCCAGATCGGCTCTACCTCTGTGCAACAGACATGGAAGAAGATGGGCGGTGTAGCTTGGCTCAGCACTGAACCGGCACGTGATGCGCGTGCCCTGCGTCGCGGCGGCCGCCCGCATCGAACCCCTCAGGGCGTCCGGCTTGCTGACGTTGAGCAAGAAGCCCGTCAATGGAACGGCAAACCCGTTCACCCGAGACACGCCCAAGCGAACGAAGGCCGCGTAGCACACATCAGCCTCCCGATAGAGCAGGTCGTAGCAGCGCGCTGACCCTCGCGATCCATCCAAGGCAAGATGCTGGCATGAGCAGAAAACGCGCAATCCTTACGGTCGGACTAGTGGCGATGCTTTGCGCCTGCCAATCTCCGCCCCACCTGCGCGTAGATGACCTTGCGGTCCTCCCTGAAGGGGCAATGGCCAAGTCCGACTATGCTCGCTTCTACGCCCTGATCGAACTTAAGTCCGAACTAGACCTGCCCTTCACAACCTCACACACCTTCACATTGGCCGCGCCTAGAAAAGTTTGGGTCAGCGTATTTACCGAGGATGTGGAATTAGCCGCCAACATACCCAGCGTCCCCTGGCCGCCCTCCGGCGCGACACGGATTGAAGCCATGGAAGACTTTCCACAAATCTTCCATGGCGGCTGCAGGGTTGTAAATCTGGTCGCGGATTTCGAGACAGGCGAAACCTTGGCGAGCTGGTGCAATGTCGACGACAGACCGTCAGCTTTACCTTCCAAGGTTCCCTATTATTACGCCGAAAACTCGCCCCTTCGCGAAAACTAGCCCTTACGCGCAGCCATCGCCTGCTGCCATTTGGACGGCGGCTTGTCCGTTCGGTGAACACATCCGGGCCAGCAGCAGGGGCGGCGCTTGCCCTCGTGCATTTCCTCAAGAGTGCGCCTGATCCGCTTTTCGCGGGTCGGTGCCTGTTTGGTATCCTCGACCCAGCAGATGAACTCGTTGCGCCCCAGCGGTGTCAGCCCCTGCCAAAGCGCAAACGCCGCCACGTCCGCACGGATAGCCGCCTCCAGATCAGATGCCACCTCGTGCACAACACCTTGGGCAATAGGTTCGGACGTCGCACTCATCGCTTCATCTCCGACGCTCTACTTCCAGTCAGGCCCGTCGATCTCGTATCCGGCGGCCACCAACTGATCCAGCACCCCGTCAGCTTCCCCCAGCGTCCGGATCGGCGCAACCGCCAGCGTCACGCCGTCATCGGCAATCGCAGTCGAGATGGCATTGACCCATTCAGCCCGCATCCGCCCCCGCACCGACGGATCACCCCACGGCCAGCATTCGTCCATCACCGCATCAAACGGCGATGCCAATACGGCCTTCACATCCAGCTTGCGCCAAGCCTCGGCACGGTCCGCCATGGCACCGGCCCCGTACTCTGCCGCACCCATCGCCGCCCTCAAACACGACAGTTGCGTCTCCGGCGGCGAAGAAATCAGCGAATCGACCAGTTCACTGCCCCGTACAACACCGATGCTATGCGTCTTGATATCGGCGCGACGCGCGGCCCGTTCGGCGACCCGCTCGACCCTCGGGTCACGCGAGCCATCCTCTCCGGCACGCTCCCGCACCAGACCCATCGCCACCATCAGCGGTCGCGTCCGGACCCAGCCATGATTCCGTTCATAAGCCTGTAACGGCACCAGACGCAGAAAATCCTCGGCAGGGATCACCTCGTTCAGCGTCTGTTGGTCCGGCAACAACACAATGGTCCGTGCCCGCCAAAGTATCCGCAAGATATCCGCAGGCGAAGCCCGCATGTCCTGCGCGAACAGGACACGATCCACCCGCCCCACGGCACCCTCCAGCGCCTCGGCCCGCCATTCAAAGCCTTTGGGCACTTCGCGGATCATGCCGACAAGGATCAGCACCCCGTCATCGCCCCTGCGCACGGTCCACATCGGCAAGCCCGCACGGCGCGCCGTCACAATAACTTCGTCGACTTGCACTGCGTCCGAACCGGAAATTTGCGCACCGACATCTAAACCTTGCGCCCAAGACGGCAACGAAAGCGCAAAAACAGCAACGAAAGAACAGACAAATACTAAACGTTTTATTCTATTCATCTCTGCCCCATCATTCGTTGCGCGTTCTTAACGTACATTACATCTCGGTAATCGTGGACGATGTTTAATCCACCTGTACAGCTTGTAACTGGTTACTACCGTAAACTGGCCGCAAAACGTCCTCAACATTTTTGAGGAAGGGGCCACCCATGGTTGCCAAGCGCATTCTACTCACCACCACGATTCTCTGCCTCGGCATGGCCGCCCCGCTTGCCGCCCAGGCCATGGAAGCGTCGCCTCCGGCCGCGCCCGCTCCTCAAGCCAATGATCAGGGCTCCCTGATCTTCCAGCCCGACTTCTTCGCAGCCTACAGCCCGAACACCGCATTGGACATGGTCAACCGCGTCCCCGGCTTCAGCGTCAATGACGGCGACGGCGCCCGCGGCTTCGAAGGCACTGTCGGCAATGTGCTGATCAACGGCAGCCGACCGGCCTCGAAGAACGACACCGGCTCTTCCATCCTTGGCCGCACCCTCGCATCGCGTGTCGAGCGCATCGAGCTGATCCGCGGCGGCGCGCCCGGCATCGAGATGCAGGGCTATGCCATTGTGGTCAACGTCATCCTCAAGACCTCGGCCAGCACCGAGCAGATCGCCAGCTTCAACACCTTCATCTTCGACGGCGGCGGTCAGGACCTTTACGGCGGCAGCTATCAGATCACCCACCGCAAGGGTGACTACACCTACGGCCTGTTCCTGTCCGACAGCATCTCTACCAGCGATTCCAACGGCGAGGGTCCGTTCACCCGCACCACCCCCGACGGCACGGTCCTGCGCAACGAGAACTACTGGAACGACGGCTATGGCGGCGGCCGCAGCATCCGCGGCACCGTCAAAGGCCCGCTGCTGGGCGGCACCGTCGATGTGACGGCCCGCTATGGCGTCAACGACTGGCACGGCGAAAACTACTACACCAGCGCCACTTCCAACCGCGAGGCGGTGGGCGTCAACGACAGCAAGTCGGGCGAACTGGGCATCGTCTACACTCGCCCCGTCACCGGCAAGCTGACCTCCGAAACCCGCATGATCCACGAGTTTGAAAACGTGGATGCGCTGGATCGCAGCAACGTCACGGTCGACGGCGTCGTCTCGCCGGAGCAGCTCTTCACCGCCTCGGGCGAAAGCTCCGAGACCATCCTGCGTAGCCTCCTGCGCTACCAGCACTCCGACAAGCTCCAGTTCGAAGCCGGCGGCGAAGTGGCCTACAACATGCTCGAAGTCGAGCAGGCCTATTCTGTCGGCGGCACCAACGTTCCCCTGCCCTCCGCCTCCATCAAGGTCGAGGAACTGCGCGGCGAACTGTTCGGCAAGGGCACGTGGCGCATCAATCCCAAATGGACGATGGAAGCGGGACTGCGCCTCGAGAACTCCACCATCAGCCAGTCGGGCGATGCCGATCACGAACAGACCTTCTTCTTCGCCAAGCCCCGCGTCCAGCTGACGTGGAACCCGCGCGAGAACACCCAGCTGCGCATGCGCTTCGAGCGCACAGTGGGCCAGCTGGACTTCAACGACTTCGCCGCCTCCGCCGAGTTCAGCAACGAGAACGTCATGGGCGGCAACATCAACCTGTCCCCCGAACAGCGCTGGATCAGCGAGATTTCCTTCGAGCAGCGCTTCCTCAAGGAAGGCATCTTCAGCATCGCCTACCGCCACGATGCCATTGGCGACGTGATCGACGTGATCCCGCTCGATGGTGGTCTGGCCGCCGTCGGCAATATCGGCGACGGCACGCTGGACCAACTGCGCGTGAAGCTGACCCTGCCCACCGACAAGATCGGTATTCGCGGCGGCAAGTTCGACTTTGCCAATAGCTGGAACAAGACCGAGGTCACCGACCCCACCACCGGCCTGACCCGCCCGATCTCCAATCTGCGCCCCAGCCAGGCCGAGCTCTCCTTCGAGCAGAACATCCCGTCGTGGAAGCTCTCGTGGGGCGTCGACTATCTGCCCAAGATCACCGAGACCTCCTATCAGCCCGACTACGTCTCCGGCTGGATGGGCCGCGACTACGGACAGATCTGGGCGGAATACAAGCCGGTGTCGTCCCTCTCGATCCGCGCCCAGTTCAATGTCTGGGACAGCTTCCGCCTCGAGCGCGAGACCTATGCCGACCGCACCACCCGCGCCGTCGCCTACACCGACGTTCGCGACGTCTCCCCGCGCTCCTTCTTCCAGCTGCGCGTGCGCAAAACCTTCTAAGGTTCTCCCCCGCTGTCATCCGTGACGGCCAGTAAAAAGGCGGCACCTCCTCCCGGAAGTGCCGCCTTTCTTATGCGTGTCGCTGAAGGGAGACTTAGCGGATACCCGCCATGCCCTTCTTCAGCAGCGGCGACAGCACCAGCAGTGCCACACCCACGATCACACCGGTCCAGCCGATGGTGCCGAAGATGTCGGCATAGGTCTTCAGAGCGGCTTCCGGATTGGTCACCACACCGGCCACCGTGTCCGAAGAAGTCGCCTGAGCGATCAGGCCGGCAGCCACGTGTGCAACCGACGACGACAGGAACCACACGCCCATCATCATGCCCACCACGCGGTCAACCGACAGCTTGGTGATCATCGACAGACCAACCGGCGACAGGCACAGCTCGCCGAGCGTGTGCAGCAGGTAGGTCAGGAACAGGAAGACCAGCGGAACGCGGAAGTCCACGTTCGCGAAGTTGTTCGAGGCAAAGGTCAGCAGCAGGAAGCCTGCACCCACCAGAGCCAGCGCCCACGAGAACTTGACCGGAGTCGAAGGCTCGAGGTTACGCTTGCCCAGCCAGACCCAAAGCGCGGCGATGATCGGACCGCCGACCACGATGATGCCCGGGTTGAACATCTGGGTCATCGGGGCATTGAACCACGACGGCATCTCGGTCGACTGGTCAGCAAACAGGGTCAGCGAAGAACCGGCTTGTTCGAACAGCGCCCAGAACAGCGTCGAGAAGAAGATCAGGGTCAGCGCCACCAGCATGCGGGTGCGCTCAGCGCCACGCAGCTTGATCAGCACATAGCCAACCACCGAAGCAAAGATCACACCGGCCAGCCAAGGCAGGGCGGTGATGATGATTTCGCTGCGGATCATCAGCAGCCAGGTCGGGAAGACCGCAACCAGACCACCGATCCAGAAGATAGCCTCGAACGGCAGGCCCAGAACCTTGCGGGTCTTGAGCATTTCCGGATTCGGCGGGCTACCGCGACCCTCGAGCCAGCTTTGGCCGAAGATGAAGGTAACCAGACCGATCAGCATGCCGATACCGGCCAGACCGAAGCCATAGGCCCAGCCGTACTTGATACCCAGATACGAGCAGGCCGCAGTGGCCAGCAGCGAACCGAGGTTGATACCGACGTAGAAGATGGTGAAGCCACCATCGCGACGCGGGTCGTTCTGTTCGTACAGGTGACCGACAACCGTCGAGATATTGGCCTTCAGGAAGCCCACACCGACGATGATCAGCGACAAGGCGAAGAACAGGATCGGCTCACCGAAACCGGTGTCGCGGATCGTCTCCAGCTTATAGCTGTCGGCCGGGGTCAGGGCAGGCAGACCCGCTACCGGAGCCGCGGCAACACCTTCGGCCGTCGCAGCCGCAGCCGGTGCCTCGAGGTTGACGATGCCTTCCGGCGTGACCTTGATCAGGGTGCGCTCTTCGCCGTTTACAGCGTAGATCTTGCGGTCCTGGTCGCGGCCTTCGACCTGCAGTTCATAGGTGGTCTCGGCAACCGTCAGGCGCTCTTTGCCGCCGGTGCCTTCAAAGGCCATCATGAAGTGGCCGAACACCAGAAGCACAGCGCCGATGATAACGGCCTTGCGCGATCCCAGATATTTATCGGCGATCATGCCGCCGACGACCGGCATCAGGTAAACCAGCGCGGCATAGGCCGCATAGATACCCTGAGCCTCTTTAGGACCGAACAGGAAATGCTGGGTCAGATACAGGACCAGCAGGGCCCGCATACCGTAGTACGAGAAGCGCTCCCACATTTCGGTGAAGAAGAGAACGACCAGCCCTCGGGGATGTCCGAGGAAGGTCTTGCGGGGCTCGGCCGTAAGGCTGCCCCCAGTTTCCGTCGCTGACACGCGGAACTCCATATCTGCCGCCCCCGTCGGGCGCTGAAACATTGAGAAACAGCACGACACGCCAGTTGTCACAAGATGTTAACGACGTTTTTCGTCTCGAGACCGGCCCAAACTTGCCACATATTCACATAGCTGATGCATTTGACGCCCAGTTCATTCTCCTCGGCAAAAGGATAGCGGCGTGCGCTCGACATACGGCCAAGCTTCTGATACCATCGGTATTGGAAATCCGCCCGCTCCTCGAAGACCCCCTTGGCCATCAGACCTTTCACACTTGCCGATGCAGAAGGCGTCAACGCCTTGCACGCGGATATCCATTGGCCTGTTCCAAGTCTCGACCAGTGGCATTGGCTGGCCCGCAACCCCTGTCATTCCGCCTCTGCGCCCTTGGGCTGGGTCATCGACAATGACGGCAGCATCGACGGATTTCTCGGCAACTACCGGCGCTTCGCCTATCGTCAGCGCAAACGCCACGTCATCGCCTCGGCCTATTCGGTCATCGTCTCGCCGCGCGCAAAAGGCGGCAGTCAGGCCCTGATCCAGACCTTCCTGGCCCAGGAGGGCGTGTTGTTCACGACCATTCTCAACGCCAACGAGGTCGGCAGCCCGATTTACCGCAAACTGGGGATGGAGCCTCTGCCCCACCCCGCGCACGATGTGCGGCTGTCATGGGCACTGGCACCCAGCCTCGCCG
>NZ_JSYD01000107.1:0-13478 GCF_054824005.1 Brevundimonas sp. GN22
CGGTCGCCGCCCGCCGCGCCACTGCAGCTCACGCCGAGGCCTCGCGTCAGCAATATCTGAAGGCCCGCGCCGGAACTCGTCCGCAGGAAAAGGCCGTCGCCGATGCTCAGGTGGCGGGCGCGCAGGCCGCCATTGCCGAAACTGAGAGCCTTCAGGCGGAAACGCGACTGGTCGCCCCGCATGCAGGTGAGATCGCCGAGCGGTTCGCCAATGTCGGCGAATTGGTGCTGACGGGTGTTCCGGTCTTCACCATCGTCGACACGGCCAATCCGTGGGTCACATTGACGGTGCGTGAGGACCAGTATTCCGACCTGAAGATCGGCTCGATCATCCACGGCGATATTCCGGCGCTGGGTATGGAAAACGTGGCCTTCAACGTCACGGCCATCAGCCCGCAGGGGGCCTATGCCACGGCCCGTTCGACCCGTCAGTCGCGCGGTTATGACGTGCGCAGCTTCGAGGTGAAGGCCAAGCCCGCACGCCCCATCGAGCGACTGCGTCCGGGGATGAGCGTCCTGTTCAACTGGTCGGCGCGGTGACGCCGCGTCGGGCAGGCTGGGCGCAGGTTTTCGGCACCCACCTGCGGGCCGAGGTGCGCCGTCTGCTGACCCGCCGCTGGGATGCGGCGGTCGCCTTTGCCCTGCCGCTGATTGTGCTCTTGGCGCTAGCCGCCATGCTGGGACCGGGGGTGGCGAGAGATATCCCCGTGGCCGTGGTCGATCAGGACCAGTCGACTTTTAGCCGCGCTGCCGTGCGCGAAATGGTCGCCAGCCCTGCGCTCGATCTGGCCTATCAGCCCGCCACGCTGGACGAGGCCATGGGATTGATGCGGCAAGGAAAAATCTATGCCGTCACCCATTTTCCACCCGGCCTGACGCGCGGACTGCTGCACGATCCGCGCACCGTCACCGTCTATTTCAACGGGGCCTTCCAAACCATCGGATCGATGGGAGCGATGCAGCAGTCCGCGGCGGTCGGCATGGCAGCGGCACCCTTGGTGGAAGAACGCGCACGGCAGATGGGCCTGCCCGCGACCCAGCTGTCGCCGCCCGCCGTGCAGGTGTCTATCATCGGCAATCCGCAACTCAGTTTCGAGCTGTTCCTCGGGGCGCTTCTGGGCATGGGGATGCTGCATCTTCTGGCGGCCTGTTCGTCGCTGATGGCGGTCGGGCGGCTGTTGTTCCGTCGCAGTTTCTATCTGACGGGCCGCAGCAGTGGCGGGCAGTTGTCGGCAGCGCTTATGGCGCGACTGTTGCCGCACTGGGTGATCTTTACGCTGTGGGGACTGGCGTGGATCGTCTGGCTGGCGGGCTATCGCGGCTGGGAGGTCGCCGGATCGATGCCGGTGCTGGTGCTAGGTTTGGCAGGGATGGTTGCGGTGACAGTGGCACTGTCGGCTGTGTTGGTCGCGGCGCTGGCCGACCTTGATCTGTCACTGTCGGTCACGGCGGTCTATTCGGGCGCGGCGATTGCCTTTTCCAACGCCACCCTGCCACTGGATCACGGCCCGAAGTTCGCGCAGGTCTGGAGCCAGATCCTGCCCTTTACCCATTACGTGCGCCTTCAGACGGGACAATGGGTGACGGGTTCGCCCGCACAGTCCGCCCTGCCCGATCTGGGTCTGTTGTGGGGGATTGCCTTACTAGCGCTGATCGGCGCTTGGGCCGCTATGAAGTTTCGCTCGCGCCGCCCCGCACAGCCCCATGCCGTGGGCTTTCCCCTGCCGCGCCAATCGGTATGGGGTGCCTTTGCTGCCACCTTTGCCAACCTGCCCAAGGCCCGCCCTGTCAGCAGCCTGCTGCTGCTGGCGGTGGTGCTGTACGCCTTCTACTATCCGGCCGCCTATTCGGGACAGGTGGCCAAGGGCCTGCCCGTCGCCATCGTCAGCACCTCGGACTCGCGCCTTGTACGCAATCTGGTCAGCCACCTGCGCGCCAGCGAAGGGGTGGATGTCGCCACCGTCGCCGGATCATCGCTGGAGGCCGAGCGGTTGATGAAGGACGGCGTGGTTGATGGCGTTGTCATCCTACCCGACCATCTGGGACGCAGTGTGGTTCAGGGCGTGCCGGACGGCATCGCGGTGTGGCTGAACGGCGGCTATCTGGTGCGCGTGGCCTCGGTCGGCAAGGCCGCAGCCGCGGCTGCCGCCGCGACGCTGGAGAGCCAGCTGGAAGGCACGCCCGAGCTGGCCCGCGTCGCCGAGCTGGCACCGTCCATCCGGCAGGAATCCCTGTTCAACCTGACGCAAGGCTATGGCGACTATGCCGTGCCCGCCGTGGTCATGGTCATCCTGCAACAGACCTTGTTGATGGGCGCGGGCGTGATCGCGGCTTTGCGCCGCGAAACGCTGGCACCGCCTCTTGGCTTTGGGGGGCGGCTGGGGCTGTGGCTGGCGCTGATTACCATCGGCACGCTCAGCAGCCTGTTCTATTTCGGCTTCGTGTTCTGGATACAGGACTATCCCCGCGCGGGTGACCTGTGGGGCGTGATTGCCCTGTCACCTGTGTTTGCCGCGGCCAGTTCGGCTATCGGCCTGTGCTTCGGCACCTTGTTCAACCGCCGCGAGCGTGTGGTGCAGGTTTGGGTCGGAAGTTCGGCGCTGCTCTTCTTCCTTGGGGGGGCGGCGTGGCCGCACTTCATGATGCCCAAGCTGCTGGTGGCGCTGGCCTATCTCTTCCCGTCGACAGCGGCGGTCCAAGGCTTTGTGCGCATGAACGCCATGGGGGCCAGTCTTGTCGAGATTGCCCCGCAGGCGATTATCCTTTGTTTGTTGGCCGCAGGTTGGGGTGCCATCTGGCTGGCAGGATTTGCACAGGGCAAAAAAGTCGCGCCTTGACTAAGTGGACACGCGTGTCCACTTAAGCGCCATGGAACGTCCCCTGCGTCAAGATGCCGCAAATCGCCGCACACAGCTGCTGGTCGCCGCACGCGAGGTCTTCAGAGATGAAGGTATCGATGCGCCGCTGGACCGCATCGCCATTCGTGCCGGTGTGGGACGCGCTACCCTTTACCGGAACTTCCCCGGTCGCACTGAAATCGCTTTGGCGGTTCTGATCGACGAGATCGAACAGTTGGTCGATGCCTTTGCGAATTGTTCCGGACCCGACGCCTTTTTCGATTTCCTGACCCAGCTTCAGGCCCTGCTGATCCGCAACTCGGCGCTGGGTGATGTGGTCAGGGCCGCACCTTCGCCTGAACTCCTCGCACCGCTCAGGGCCGCTATGGTGCGGGCCGCCACGCTGCCGCTGCACTGCTCGCAGTCGGCAGGCACTGTACGGAACGACCTGACAGCAACGGACGTTCGCATCCTGTTGTCCATGCTGGTGGCGGGCCTTCACAATGCAACGCCGGAGGAGAGAAACCTTCTGGCGGACCGCGCGCGCCAGTTGACGTTCGATGCAGTGAGGCCGCGCCCATGAGCCGCCACACCTGGGACCTGCCCTGGCACGAGTACCTCAAGACGCTGAAAGAGCACGAGCGTCCGGTCATGCCCGGCTCGCCGGCGACGCCCGATCACACCCTGCCCTATCGCATCGCCTATCTGGTGGTCGGGGTGCTGGTGGCGGTCACCGGCAGCCTCGGCTCGGCCATGGTCATGGCCAACACCCAGCTGCTGGCTGGTGGTCTCGGCGTCTCACTGATGGAAGCCTCATGGCTGCCGGTCGCGTTTGTGATGACCAACGCCTGTATGAACCTGCTGCTGGTGAAGTTCCGCATGCAGTATGGCTTGCGGCTGTTCGCGGAAATCTTCCTGATCGCCTTTGTCGCCATCAGCGCGATCAACCTCTTCTATGCCGATTACCAGACCACGCTGATCCTGCGCGGCGTGGCGGGCATGGTGTCGGCGGCCATGTCGTCGCTGGGCATCCTTTATCTGGTGCAGGCTTTCCCGCAAAAGCACCGCCTGAAGGGGCTGGTTCTGGGCATGGGCCTGACCAGTCTGGGTATCCCGTTCACGCGTGTCTTCACCTCGCGCCTGCTCGATATTTCCGAATGGCACGGCTTCCACACCATGGAGCTGGGGCTGGCTATCCTGTCGCTGGTGGCCGTGTTTTCGCTGCGCACTCCCCCGTCCGAGCGGCTCAAGGTCTATGAGAAGCTGGACTTCCTGACCTTTGCGCTGTTCGCGCCGGGGATTGCGCTGTTGTGCGCGGTTCTGGCCATCGGGCGCAGTGTCTGGTGGTTCGATACGGCGTGGGTGGGCTGGGCGCTGATCGGCTCGATTGTACTTTTGGCCGCGGCCCTGACCATCGAATACAATCGCGCCCGTCCGCTGATTAATCTGCACTTCCTCAGTGGCGGGGCGCTGATCCGGCTGTTCCTGTCGGTGCTTCTGGTTCGCATCGTCATGGCCGAGCAGTCGGCGGGCATTACCGGTGCCATGCAGCAACTGGGCATCGGGCTGGATTCGATGCACCAGCTGTTCGTTGTCATTCTGGCTGCGACCGCAGCAGGCGTGGTGTTCAGCGCCCTGACCATCAACCCTGCCAAGCTGAACAAGCCCATCGCCCTGTCGCTAGGCCTTATGGCCTTGGGCGCGTTTATGGACTCCCGGCTGACGGCCCAGTCCTATCCGGCGCAGCTCTATTTCAGCCAGACCCTGCTGGCCTTTGCGTCCGGCATGTTTCTGGGGCCGGCCATGATCTCGGGCATTGTGCAGGTGTTCCAGAAGGGCACCCACAATCTGATCAGCTTTATCGTGCTGTTCGCGCTGGCCAATAATATCGCCGGCCTAGCGGGCCAGTCCTTTGTGCTGACGCTGCAGGCGGCGCGGATGCGCTTTCATCAGGTGCATCTGGCCGAGGCCATGATCGCCGGCAATCCGAACATCGACCTGCGCCTGAAACAGTTATCGGCGGCCTATGGGCAGGTGATCGGCGATCCCGCCATCCGCGCCTCCGAAGGCTATGCCCTGCTGCAACAGCAGATCAACCAGCAGGCCAGCATCCTCGCCTACAACGACGCCTTCTTCACGGTCGCCGTCATCGCCGCCATCGGCTGCGTCTGGACGACCGTCCACCACATCCGCACACGGCCAAAGGCTCCGCCCGCGCCGCCTGCCAAGTCCTGATCGCGAAACCGAGACCCCCATGACTGATACGCCCCCCGAAAACGGTCAGACCCCGCAAACACCACCGGCCGCACCGCCCCAACCGGCTCCACCGCCGCCCGCTGCGCCCGCCCCCGCTGCGCCTGCGTCTGCGGCCCCGCCGCCGCGCAAACGTATCCTGTTCGGCGTGGTCATGGCCGCGCTGGCGCTAGTTGGTATTGCGCTGATCATGAAGGCATGGGCCCTGCCGCCGTTCAACACGGGCGTCCAGCACACGGACAATGCCTATGTGCGTGGTCAGGTGACGACCATCGCGCCTCAGGTCTCGGGTGCCGTCACTCAGGTGCTGGCGCAGGACTTCCAGTCCGTAAAGGAAGGCGACCTGCTGCTGACCATCGATGACCGCATCTATGTGCAGAAGCTGGAACAGGCCAAGGCCAACCTTCATGCTGCACAGGCGCAACTGGCCAACTCGGCCCAGTCGCAGGACTCAGCCAAGGGCAGCGTCGCCCAGACCCGCGCCTCCATCGCCAGCGCTCAGGCCAATGTCGCCAAGGCCCGCGCCGACCACGAACGCGCTCGCCGCCTGTTCGAGGGTGGATGGGTGGCGCAGGCTCAGGTCGATGTAACCCGCACCGCCTTGCAGGCTGCCGAGGCGCAACTGGCCGCCGCCCGCGCTGCCGAGGGGATCGCCGAGACGGGCGTGACCTCTGCCGTGGTCAGCCGTGGCACGCTGGAAGCCGCTGTCGAGAATGCGCTGGCGCAGGTGCATCTGGCCGAGATCGATCTGGCCAACACCCGTATTGTCGCCCCCCGCGCAGGTCGTCTGGGCGAGATCACCGTGCGTCAGGGCCAGCAGGTCCAGACCGGCAGCCAGTTGATGGCGCTGGTCCCCGACCGTCTCTGGATCGTCGCCAATTTCAAGGAAAACCAGATGCGCGATATGCGCGTTGGCCAGCCGGTCGAAATGGCGGTCGATGCTCTGGGCGGCGCGACGCTTAAAGGGCATGTCGAGCTGATTTCCCCCGCCACCGGCTCTGAGTTTGCGGTCATCCGTCCCGACAATGCGACCGGCAACTTCACCAAGGTGGCCCAGCGCGTGCCGGTCAAGATCAGCATTGATCCCGACCAGCCGCTGGCCCAGCGCCTTCGCCCCGGTCTGTCGGTCACGGCGCGGGTCAGCACCCGATGAAGAAAAGGCCCGATCCGGCGGATCGGGCCTTTGGCTTATTTGGCCTGTTCTTCAGCGATATAGGCCCGCATCTGTTCTTCCAGCGTGGTCAGCGGCACCGCCCCCATCGCCAGAATGCGGTCGTGGAAGGTGCGCTTGTCGAACTTTTGGCCCAGCGCGGCCTCGGCCTCGGCCCGCAGGCGGCGGATTGTGATCTCGCCGAGCTTATAGGCCAGCGCCTGACCCGGCCACGAGATGTAGCGGTCCACCTCGGTCGCCACTTCATGCTGTGACAGGGCGGTATGGCTGGCGAGGTAGTCGATGGCCTGCTGGCGGGTCCAGCCCTTGGCGTGGACGCCCGTATCGATCACCAGACGCGCCGCGCGCCACATCTCGTAGGACAGGCGGCCAAAGTTCTCGTACGGCGTGCGATAGATGCCCATCTCCACACCCAGCCACTCGGTATAGAGGCCCCAGCCCTCTCCATAGCCCGAGAAATAGGTGCTGCGGCGGAAGGCCGGAATGCCCTGCTGCTCTGCCGACAGGGCCGCCTGCATGCTGTGGCCCGGCGCGCATTCGTGCAGGGTCAGCGCGGGGATGTTGTACAGCGGGCGGCTGGGCAGGTCATAGGTGTTCATCTGGCATGAACCCAGACCGCCACGCCCCGCCGTATAGAAGGGTGCCAAGGCTTCCGGCACCGGAATGATGGTGTAGGGGCGGCGCGGCAGCAGGCCGAAGTTTTCACTCAGTTTGGCGTCCACCCGCTTGGCCACCCACGCCGAGGTCATCAGCAGTTCGTCCGGCGTCTTGGCCACGAACTGGGGATCGGTGCGCAGGAAGGTGATGAACTCTTGCAAGGTACCGTCAAAGTTCGCCTGTTTCATCACCTCGTGCATTTCGGCGGTGATGCGGGCGACTTCCGACAGGCCGATCTCGTGGATCTGATCAGCGGTGAGGTCGGTCGTCGTATATTTGCGGATCTGCTCGGCGTAATAGGCCGGACCGTTCGGCATGTCGTAGGCCGCCAGCGAAGTGCGCGTCTGGGGCACGTATTCGTCGTTGTAGAAGCTGAGCAGCTGGCGATAGGCCGGAATGACTTCTTCGATGATCACGCCGCGGGCGTCGGCACGGATGCGTTCCTGCTCGGCGGCCGGGATGGTGGCGGGCATGTTGCGGAACGGCTCGAAGAAGGCGTTGGCCTCTGCCGTATCGGTGATGAAGCTGCGGATCGAGGTATCGCGCCCATCGGCGGTCACACGCGGCACGCTGAACCCGCGAGCCAGACCGGCGCGCATATTGACGAAATGCTCGTCGAAATAGCGCGGGATGTCGCGCATTCGGGCAATGTGGCGGTCAAAGTCCTCGACCGTGCGCAGGCCGCCTGCGCGGTCCAGATAGGTCCAGAAATTGCTGTCGCTGTTGAACGGCATCTCCCATTCGCGGGCGCGACCGTCGATCAGGGTGTGCTCCAGATTGGTGCGAAGGACCGCCGCGTTGATGCGGTCCTCGTTCGACAACTGGTCCAACGGAATGGTGTCTAGTTCACCTAGAACACGCTGGGCCTGTTCGATGCGGCGCTGCTGGCTCGCAACGTCCACCGAAGGCAGGCGGGTTGCGCGCTTATAGCCGCCTTTGCCGTCCGGCTCGCTGCCGTTGTCGCGTTGGTTGAAGTCCCAGTCGGCTTCATAGAGCGTCTTCAGTCGCGCGCCCGCGTCGTTCGGGGCGGTAGCGACGGCAGCGACCTGATCCGCCACTGCAGGGCTCGACAGCGCGGTCGCAGCCAATGCCATACCGACGGCAAACGCCGAAACCGGGCGGCCAAACGCGCCGCCATTCAACTGTGCCATTGTATCCCGCTCCCCTGAAATCAACGCCTTATCAGTGGCAAGGACATCGGGGTAATGCAAGGCAATGCGGCCTGCTGCCGACATTCAAAGGGTAACCGGCAAAAGGGTATCCGGTAAAACGGATACCCTTCGTGCAAACGCGTCGGCCGGAGGAGCTTAGACAGCCGGCGCGGGCACAGGTTTGCGCTTGCGCATCCACAGCACGCCCGCCACTGCAGCCCCCGCGACCGCCAGCAGAATGATGGCGACGACAGGACGGAAAGCCAGCCACGCAAGGGCGATCACGACAAGGCTGAATGCCAGTCCGACAGCGCCCGCCATCAGGCCGGTGCCCATGCGAACAATGCTGCCGATGAAGGGCACCACATCGCCCAGCACACCCAGCGGAGCCAGCAGCATGCCAAAGCCGGCGATCATCGCGGCCAAGCCCACGCCGCGCAGGATCCAGCTCATCGTCTGGTTGGCTGCCTTGGCGGCCTGGAACATCTCGGTGGCCGAGGCTGTACCCGTGCGGACCATGAGAATGGGGCTGCCGGTCTTGGCGATGAACGGGGTGATCTCATTGCCGGTCTGGGCGCCGATGACGCTCAGGACTGTGTTCTGCGGCAGATGGTGATAGGTGATGCGCATGTCACCGACCTGCGGCGTGGCAGCGTTCTGGCCCACGAACAGAACATTCTCTTGCGCCGAAACCGGACGCCCCAGCGCCGAGGACGCTGCCTGAACCTGTTCGGCACTGGGCGTGAAGTTGGTTTGTGCCGTCAGCTGGCTCAGCACAGGTGCCGTGGCCTTAAAGGCTCCGATCGAGGCTTGATCCGCCGCAAAGGTACCGTCTTTCAGCGTCGCCGGGGGATTTTGGTGCCCTTGCGGTTGATTGAAGCGAGCGCTGTCCTGCGGAGCGTTCGTCCACTCGGTTGTGTAGGAATAGGTCGTGACCGTTTCCTGCCCGCCGCCCAGCTTGGTGCGGGTGTCGGACTGGCTGGATTCAAGCCACTGGAAATATTCCACCGATCGCGACAGCACGAGACCATCGGCTGCAACGCCGGTCACATCGTCACGGCGATGCCCCTCGGCAGAGGCCGCCGCGGAAATATGCACCAGCTTGCCGTTATTGGCCGCGTCCACGCGATTGGCGTCCACGCTGATAACAGCGCCTGCGCCCTCTTTATTGGTGCGGACGGATTCAATGGACCGCCCCTCGTTCCAGAACAGCAGAACGATGGCAGCCAGAATGACCACAAAGCCGAACAGAACGCCCTTGATGGCGCTGCCCAAACGTGAAAACCACGACGTCGAGGTCGTGACGCTGATCTGGTCGTTAGACATGGATTTCTAGCCCCTGCATGGAAAACAAAGGGCGTCCCACCAACAGCAGGACGCCCCGTTCTGGACAGTCCGTCCGCTTACGGAGTCTCGGTGACTTCGAGCGTGGCCGAGGCGGTCGAGTCGCCCAGCACACCGACCCAGATGTCATAGGTGCCGCTTTGCGGACGCGAGAAGCGGACCATGGCATCGCCGTCGCCATAGCTGTCATCATCGCAATACCAGCGGCCATCCGGACCGTTGATGATCAAGGTCGTGTCAGCGCTCGACACGGTGCGGAAGACCAGCGGAAGGCCGCCGGCGTCATAGGTCACTTCGAAATCCGGAGCGTCGGAGATATTGCCCATGCACGAACCCGGAAGGCGGGCACCGTTGATGCTGCCGCCTGCGGTCATGCTGACGCGATAGGGATCGGGCGTGAAGCCTGCGCTGAGGCTGACTTCACCAAAGGTGGCGGTGCGATGTGCGGTCTGCGCCATCGCCGGAGCGGCCATAAGAACAACGGCGGCAGCCGCCAGCACGAAGGTCTTTTTCATATCCAATGTCCTCATCAGGGCGCGGTATGCGCTGTCCAAGCGTCTCGCCCGGTCCAGCCCGGTGGAAGCCTGATAAGGTTGTATTGAAAACAAACACGTCGGTGCAGCACCACGGATATGGGGGTGCTCATATTTACAGGCGTTGCGGCAAGGCGCCGTTTTGCCATATTGTCCCCGCGAGTAACGATATCTGGGGATAGGGCATGTTACGAGTACGAAGCGACCGCGCCGCGGGCGACGGGTCCAATGATGCCTTGCATCCAAAGCCCACCTGGCAGCGCGGTTTACGCATTATCGCGGCCATCGTCGTCATTCAGGCTGTTTTTTGGGGCCTGTTCTATGCCCCGATCGGGCCGCGTAATTCCCCGCGTAACATCGACCGTATCGCCTTCTCCAGCGCCGAGCTGGCAGAGTTGAAGGCTCCGACCGAGGCGGCCGCCGACGTGGCGACCTACAGCAAGATCAACCTGCCCTACACCGACTGCTGCGATCCGGCCTATCTGTCACTTCGCATGACGTTCAACCTGACCGACGTTCCGCCCGAAGGTCTGGGGCTGGTGGCCTATCAGCAGGTCGACAACTTTATTTACCGCCTGAACGGCTCGGTCATTCACAAAAAGGGCCGGATGGAGTTCGCCCGCCAGACCTTTGATGGCCAGCGCCCCTATCTTCTGCATGTCCCCGCAGGTCTGCTGAAGGCTGGCGAAAACCAGATCAACATCATTACCGTACGCCACGGCTTTCCCTATACAGACCTCGTCGAGCCGATGATGGGCGAGTATCAGCAGGTGCGCGAAGCCACGGCGATGCGCTTCTGGCAGGTGATTGATTACCGCATGCTGGGCGGTGCCCTGACCTTCCTGCTGGGCCTGTTCGCGCTGATCACCGTCTTTCGCTCGCAGGACAAGCTTTTCGCCTCTTGGCTGCTGGTGCTGTGCTGGTCGTGGACGGCCTATTGTGCCTACGGATTGGTCCTCGACATTCCGCTGAGCGGGCTGGGCCGGATGGTCGCCTTCTTCGCCCTCACCTCACTGGTGTCGGTGAGCCTGATCTGCTTCCTCGACTCCTGGACACGCCGTCCCCTGATCAAGCTGCAGTTCGCGCTGATTGCATGTTGGCTCGTCTTTACGGCAGCAACCGTTTACGCGCTGCATAAGGTGCCCATGCCCATGGGCTTCGACCTGATGGATAAGGCATGGTCGTGGTTCGCTCTGGCCGCCGGATGCATCGCGGTGGCGCGGCTGGTGTGGCATTTCGCGACCACGGCCGAGGATCGTTATATCGAGGCGGGCCTTCTTTCGATCTGCGCAGTCTGCCTCGCGCTGGACGCAGTGGGGGCCAAGTTCGGGCTGCTGGCGGGCGGTTATTTCGTCGATTCCGCCGCCATACTTATTCTGGCCTTCGTCATCGCCTTCCTCCAGCGCAACTTCCATCTGTTCCAGTCGGCGCTAACGCTCAACAACATGCTGGAAACCAATCTGAAGCGCCGCGAGGCCGAGCTGGCTCAGGCCTATATCCGCGAACGCGAACTGATCGACCAGCAGGCGCGCAATGAAGAGCGTCGCCGCCTGATGCGGGACATGCACGATGGCGTGGGCGGTCAGTTGGTCGGCCTGCTGCTCGAAGTGCGACGCGGAGCCATCGACAAGGACAGAATGGCCGAAGGTCTGCAGACGGCGATGGATGAAATCCGTCTGATGATCGATTCCGTCGACGCGACCGCCAGCACACTCACAACCATGCTGGACGTGTTCGAGAGCCGCGTACGCCCGCGTGTCGAGGGCGCGGGCCTGATGTTTGACTGGAACGTCGAGTTGGCCTCGGAGGTCGACTTGGCGCCTCCTGTAGTCCTTCAGATCTTCCGCATCATGCAGGAAGGCGTAACCAATGCCATCAAGCATTCGGGAGCCAACACCATAGCGGTGCAGGTCCGCACGGATGTCAATGCCGATCTGACTGTCCGCATCGCCGACAACGGGAAGGGCTTGCCCGCCAACCTGACGTCCAGCGCACCTCAGGGCGGGCATGGTCTGGGTAATATGCGCACCCGCGCCACCACCATCGGCGGGACCATCGACTGGACCAATGCCACGCAGGGTACCGCTATCGTTCTGAGCATTCCCCTAACTGTATCCGAGAGTGTCGCCGCCTGATGTCCGCCGCCTCCCCCCAGTCAGCTCCGCAGACGCTCCGCATCGGCCTTCTCGAAGACAGCGTGCCCGTGCGCGAGCATTTCGAACATATCGTCGGGCAGTCCGGGGATATGGAGCTTTGTGGCATTGCCACCTGTCTGGCGGAGCTTCCTGCTGTTATCGCCCAAAAGCCTGATTTGATGCTCACCGATCTGGGCCTCCCCGACGGGAGCGGGTTGGACGCCATTCCAGATATCAAGGCCGCCGGTATCTTCTCGCTGGTCATCACCGCATTCGGCGACAAGGAGACAGTGCTCTCTGCATTTAATGCGGGGGCCGATGGCTATCTGCTCAAGGATGCGACGACCGAAGCGATACTGGACGGCATTCGCGTAACCGTAGCGGGCGGTGCGCCCATCAGCGCCGCAGCGGCCACTTTCTTACTACAGCAACTGCGCGTCCCCGCCGCTCCGAGCGAGGCTCCCAAATCACAACTCCCGGCTGCCGAGCGCCTGACGCCGCGAGAGGCGGAGTTGCTGTCCCTGTTCTCACGGGGACATTCCTATAAGTCTGCCGCGCGCGAGTTGGGCATCTCGCCCCTGACCGTTGGCGATCACGTAAAAGCCATCTATCGCAAGCTCGCCGTAAACTCGCGCAGTGAAGCCGTTTTCGCTGCGGTCCAGCGGGGACAGTTAACCCTCTAAGCCCCCATATTCATGGCGTTATCGGCATGCTTAACAGCCGCTAGTCTTTCTCCGACTTCAATCGGAGATTGTCATGGCAGGTCACGGCCGCTTGCGGAAAACTCGGCACGTTCTGATGGCGCTTGCTGTTAGCACGTTTGCTGGAACTGGCGTGGTGGCCTGCGGTGATGGTCCGCCTACTGCGCAGGGTGGGGATTTTCCAAGCCACCCCCTCGCGATGGCCAGCACCACCCGCGCGCCCATTATCGCCGCCGAAGGTCATCGCTCGCAGAGCACTCCTGTTTATGCGAGCGGAGGCCAGTCCGAAAAATCCGGTGCCCGTGCCTATACGCCTCCGTCGGGAAGTCGCGAACGCCGCGAGCTGATGGACGTTATCCGGCTCAGAACCCGTCAGGATCTAGGAACGCACGCCGTCTTCGTGGTTCGGAACTTGCGGTCAGACGGCCAGTGGGCCTTCGCGCAATTGGAGCCGCAACACCCTGACGGTTCGCCTATAAGGCCTCACACGACACCCGCCTATCGCGACAGCCCTTCAAAGCTGTCGAACAACATCAGCATCGACGCGATATGGGTAAAGCTGAACGGAAGCTGGAACGTGTATGCGTACCAGATCGGCGCGCGCGACGTCTGGTGGCTAGCACATTGTGACGCTGGAGCAGCCTCTGTCCTGCCGGGCTGTTAAGGGTCACAGCCCGAGCGTGAGACAGCAAAAAGC
>NZ_JSYD01000108.1:0-13055 GCF_054824005.1 Brevundimonas sp. GN22
AAGGTCCAGACCGGGAGCCTCGCGCTGGGCGGGCGGACGAACAGGCGTGCTGTCACGCGGCGGCGTGGGGTTGGTGCGCGGCGGTGTCGGATTAGGACGCGGTGGCGTGGGATTAGGGCGCGGAGGCGTAGGCGTCGGCGTCGGGCGCGGCGGCGTTGGTTCCGGCTTCTTGGGCGGCGTCTGGGTCGGCGTAGGACGCGGAGGAGTCGGCGTAGGGCGCGGCGGCGTAGGCGTAGGACGCGGAGGGGTCGGCGTCGGGCGCGGAGGCGTGGGCGTCGGCGGCGTCGGCTCGGGCGGAGACGGCGTCGGTTCCGGCGCTTGCGGCAGGTCCTGCGGCGAAGTCGCGCCGTCTTCGGGGCTCGGCTCGGGCTGCGGATTATCGGCAGCCGCAGCCTCGATCACCACGTCCGAGACGATGGAGACCGGAACCGAGTTGACCAGCGGTTTGGGGGCCTCGGCCTTGCGGTTCGACAGCGTCAGCAGGCTGAGCCCGATCACGCCGACGTGCAGTGCAACCGATCCGATAAGGGCGGGGGATGGCTTGCGCATCCGGCCTTACGCTCCTGCCGCCTCGGCGGTGTCGGTGATCAGGTTCAGCTTGGTGAAGCCCGTCGCCGACAGGCGCGCCATCACGCGAGCCACGGCCTGATAGGGCGCACGACCGTCGGCGCGGATGAAGATTTGCTTCTCGCGTGCGTTCTCGCCTGCTTCCTCGCCGACACGCGCCGGAAGCTGCTCCCAGGTGACTTCGGCTTCGCCCACATAGATGGAGCCGTCATCCTTGATGGAGACCGACACAGGCTTTTCATTCACCTCGACGGCGCT
This sequence comes from Brevundimonas sp. GN22, assembly GCF_054824005.1. Classification (NCBI taxonomy): domain Bacteria; kingdom Pseudomonadati; phylum Pseudomonadota; class Alphaproteobacteria; order Caulobacterales; family Caulobacteraceae; genus Brevundimonas; species Brevundimonas sp. GN22. Next base: position 826 of record NZ_JSYD01000108.1, read on the forward strand.
AGCCTCGGTCTTGGGAAGTTCGACCGGCACACCGACGGTGATCAGCGGGGCCGACACCATGAAGATAATCAGCAGAACCAGCATCACGTCCACCAGTGGCGTGACGTTGATCTCGCTCAGCGGGCGTTTGCGGGCGCGGCGGCGGCCACGACCGCCTCCTCCGCCCGATCCTCCTGCAGCCATACCCATGGCTTAGCTGCCCCGACGGATGTTCAGGTCCGACGACGGCGGCGGCGGAGGCGGAGTTGCCGGACCGGCCAGACGACGCGCCAGAGCGGCAGCCAGATCGTCAGCAAACGATTCCAGACGGCCCGTAAACTTGCCCGCCGTCACCGAGAAGGCGTTGAATGCCATATAGGCCGGAATAGCCGCAGCCAGACCGATAGCCGTGGCGAACAACGCCTCGGCAATGGCCGGAGCCACGGTCGTCAAGTTGGTATTGCCAGCGGCAGCAATGCGATCGAACGCATTCATGATGCCCCAGACGGTACCGAACAGGCCGATGAACGGCGACGCCGTTGCGACCACCGACAGAACGCCCAGACCGTTTTCGGTCTTCTGGCTTTCGCGGGCGATCACCGAATCCATCGCACGATCAATGCGGTTAAGCAGGGCCTGCCCTTGGGCATCGGTCAGCGGACCACGCTGGCGGGCCTCTTTCCAGTCCTGCAGGGTGATCTGCAGCATGCGCGGCAGAGGATCGGCCGGATGCGGGCCTGCTGCAGCGGCGGCCTCTTCCAGTGAGCGCGTCTCGATCAGTTGTTCGAACTCATTGGCGCGCTTGAACATGGCGCTGAAGCGGAAGGCCTTGTCGAGGATCACCGCCCACGACCAGAGCGAGGCAATCGCCAGCCCGATCATGATCACCTTCACCACCCAGTCGGCGGACATGAAGAGTTCGATGGGGTTCAACAGCGAGGCGTCGACAGGGGGAGCCATTCAATGATCCTTGGTCGCTTCCGGAAATCCTGTACCTTTGAGAGACGCAACAGATGGCGAATTCAAGGCAATATCGGCGATCTAGCCAACCATAACGCACACGTCACCCCATAAGGCTCTGACATAAGCGTTATCGACTTATTTCTTAACGGAATTTAACGGTTTAGGCCGCATCGGACGGTCCCGAGAGCCACGGCTCGACCTTTTGCATCAAAAGCTTGCTTGGGCGACGCGGGCGACCGTCCATGTGGATACAGGCGGCGACCACATCGGCCTTGGCCAACACCTCGCCGTCGCGCTCGATCGTCTGTTTGATCAGCATGCGAACGCCCTTCACGACCTCATAACGGGTGCGCACGATCAGGGCATCGTCGATCTTGGCGGGGCGGACGTATTTGATGTTCAGCTCGCTGACGACAAAGGCCAACGGATCATCGCTTTCCAGCAGGTCGGTATGGCCAATCCCCGCCGCCCGCAGGAAGTCCGAACGGCCCCGCTCGAAATAGCGCACATAGTTGGCGTGATAGACCACGCCCGTAAAATCGGTGTCCTCGTAATAGACACGCACAGGCAGCAGGTGATCCTTAGCCTCAAAACGGCCAGCGGTGGGGAGATCGGTCATATAAATCTTCGACATTCCTCAATACACGCTTATCTTCCCGTCGGGCCTAAGTTTGGAAATTTCTTAGCCACAGAGGACAGGATCGGCAGAATGAGTCGCTTCAAATGGACCATAATCGGCGACTGTTCTGGCCAAGAATTCTTTCGGCAAGAAATAGTTGCAGGCCCAAAAGAGGTAACCGAGCTTCTTAAGCGTTTGGTATCAACGCACCTCACCCCAGCAGAAGTGCTCTTTTCTTCGCATGAAGTTCATAGTGAGCTCGGTAGGTTTTGGATAATACAAGCTGGCCACTGTTACCTAGCAATCCCCTCGCGCCAGATAGCTGGTAGAGCAACCTAGTTTCACTTTCCGAACATATCCGGCGTAGCGCTAGGCGTAGGCGACGGAGCCGACAGCCCCAGATGCTCATAGGCGCGCGCGCAGGCCATGCGGCCGCGGGGGGTGCGCATGATGAAGCCTTGCTGGAGCAGATAGGGCTCGATCACGTCCTCGACGGCGTCGCGGGCTTCGGCGATGGCGGCGGCAAGGGTGTCCATGCCGACGGGACCGCCGCCATAGTTTTCGATCAGGGCTTTCAGGAAGCGGCGGTCATTGCTGTCCAGACCCGCTTCATCGACTTCCAGACGGGCCAGCGACTGCGCGGCCACCAGACGGTTGATGAGGGGAGCGCCCGCCGCATCAGCGAAGTCGCGCACGCGGCGCAGCAGACGGCCCGCGATACGCGGCGTCCCGCGAGAGCGCGAGGCGATCTCGAACGCGCCCTCGGCATCGATTTCCGCGCCCATTTTGCGGGCCGTGCCGCGTACCACCATCGTGAGTTCTTCGGGGCTGTAGAACTCCAGCCGCAGCGGAATACCGAAACGGTCGCGAAGCGGCGTGGCTAGCAGGCCCGCACGGGTCGTCGCCCCCACCAGCGTGAACGGGGCCAGATCGATCCGCACCGAACGCGCCGACGGGCCCTCGCCGATGATCAGGTCCAGCACATGGTCTTCCATCGCCGGATAGAGGACTTCCTCGACCTGCGGGGACATGCGGTGGATTTCGTCGATGAACAGCACATCGCGCGGTTCGAGATTGGTCAGGATGGCTGCGAGGTCGCCCGGCTTGCCCAGAATGGGACCGGAGGTGGCGCGGAACCCCACGCCCAGCTCACGCGCCACGATCTGTGCCAGCGTCGTCTTGCCCAACCCCGGAGGCCCAAACAGCAGGACGTGGTCCATCGCTTCCTGACGCTTTTTCGCGGCCTCGATGAAGATCGACAGATTGTCCTTGGCCTTGGGCTGGCCGACGAACTCCGACAGGGTCTGCGGGCGAAGGGCGCGGTCGAACGCCTCGCCCGCCATGGCCTCGCCGCTCAGGATACGCTCGCTCATTTACCCAGTTCCTGAAGCGCGGCGCGGATGATGGCCGACAGACCCGCTTCCTCGCCCTTGGCTTCCAACGCGACCTCGACGGCGCGGCGGGCGTTGAGCTCGGCGATGCCCAGACCCAGCAGGGCCGCGACAGCCTCGCCGGTGATCGACGGCACAGGGGCGGCTGCCACTTCCGAGTGAACGCCCCCAGCGGTCGGGGTGAAGGTGGTGTCGCCCAGCGGCTTGCCCTTCAGCTCGGTCACGATGCGCAGCGCCAGCTTCGGCCCCACGCCATTGGCGCGCGCCACAGCAGCCTTGTCTTCACGCGCAACGGCATTGGCGAGTTCCGACGGTGGCAGCACATCCAGCACCGCCAGCGCCGCCTTCGGACCTACGCCCTGAATGGCCAGCAGAGTCGTAAAGGCCTTGCGCTCGTCACGACTGAAGAAGCCATACAGACGTGGGCCTTGGTCTTCGGACCACTGAGAATGGATATAGACGGTCGCCTCGGCATTGGGAGCCAGACGCGACAGGGTGCGCGAGCCGCAGGTTGCCACATAGCCCACACCACCGCAGTCGATGATGCAGTGGTCCAGATCGACCTCGGCTACGATACCTTTCAGACGACCAATCACGCGGCACCTTTGACTAGAGATTCAAGCAGCGCATGCTTGCGAAGCTGTGCGTGGGTAATGGCGACCGCCAAGGCGTCGGCGGCGTCGGCCTTGGCACCCTTTGAGGTCGGCAGCAGGCGCGCGACCATATAGGCAATCTGCGACTTGTCGGCGTGCCCGGCACCGACCACCACCTTTTTGATCAGGTTGGCGGGGTATTCCCCGACCGACAGACCATAGGTGGCCGCACCCAGAATCACGGCACCGCGCGCCTGTCCCAGTTTAAGGGTCGAGGCGGGATTAACGTTGACGAACACTTCTTCGACCGCCGCTTCATCGACCTGATAGTCATGGCAGACAGCGTGGATGCCGTTCATCAGCGCCAGCAACCGCTCCGAGAACGGCAGGGTATCGTCAGGGGCGATTACGCCATGCGCGATCCAGCGCAAACGCGAGCCTTCGGCTGCGATCACACCCCAGCCGGTCTTGCGTAGGCCGGGGTCGATCCCGACGATTCTGATGGTTTCGTTCGTCATCTGTTCACGTCATGCCCCAAAGATAGTTAGCAGACAATGACCAGAGGGGGCTTTTCCCCACGGCGTAGGCCGTCACCTTCGCCAACCCGAGATTGCGGAACGCGTGGATGGGTGTAGTGAGTTCAACGTTTCAGTATCGCGACAGACGGTCGCAGAAGGGTGTCGCATGACCACCTCCCCCGCTCCGGCATTGTCGCGGCAAGCCTGGATCATGATCGCCGCCAGCGCGGCCATCGTGACGCTGGCCATGGGGGTACGGCAGTCGTTCGGTCTTTATCTGAGCCCCATGGTCATGGATCTGGGTATTAGTCGCCAGACCTTCGGCTTTGTTCTGGCCCTACAGAACCTGTTGTTTGGCGCGGTCCAGCCTTGCGTCGGGGCCTATGCAGACAAACACGGTGCCGGGCGTGTGCTGCTGATCGGAACGGCCATGTACGCCGCAGGCATGGTGGTCACCGCCTATGCGACGAATGCTCTGGGTATCGGCATAGGCTTTGGTGCACTGGTCGGCATGGCTATGTCGGGCGTGACCTTTGTAGTCACCATGGGGGCCGTCGGCAAAATCGTGCCGCCGCATAAACGCACCCTTGCTTTTGGCATCATCACGGCGGGCGGATCGCTGGGCCAGTTCTTCGTTGTGCCACTGGCACAGGCGCTGATTGACGGCATCGGCTGGCAGAACAGCCTGACCGCGCTGGCGATCATGCTGCTGCTGATTGCACCGCTGGCGTTCGGGCTGATGACCCGGCGCGGTGCCCATGTTGCGCCTCGCCCCGAAGGCCTTCCGCTCGGGGCCGCGTTGAAACAAGCGTGCGCGGACCGCAGTTGGTGGCTGCTGTTCGGCGGCTATTTCGTCTGTGGTTTCCACGTGGCCTTCGTGGGTATCCACTTCCCCGCCTACATTACCGATCAGGGACTGCCCGCGACCGTCGGTGCGACGGGTCTGGCATTGATCGGGCTGTTCAACATTGCCGGCTCGTGGCTGTGGGGCGCATGGGGCGGCAAATACTCCAAGAAGCATCTACTGGCCGTGCTCTACAGCCTGCGCGGCGTCGCCATCATCGTCTTCCTTCTGGCCCCGCTGACGTCGGTGAGCGCGCTGGTGTTCGCAGCCAGCTTCGGCTTCCTGTGGCTAGGGACCGTGCCTTTGACCAACGGGCTGGTGGCGCAAATCTATGGTCTGCGGAACCTGTCGGCGCTGACGGGTCTGGTCTTTTTCGGACACCAGATCGGGGCGTTTCTGGGGGCCTGGACCGGCGGCCTGATCTTTGATGCGACCGGCTCGTACCAACTGGTGTGGTATATCTCCATCGCGCTGGCCTTTACGGCCGGCCTCGCCAACCTGCCTATCCGCCAGACCCCGCCAACCGCCCTTCCCGCACGCGCATGACCACCGAACCGCAAAAGCCCGAACGGTTGATCCCCGCCTTGCTGGGCGGGACGGCGATCCTGCTGGCGCTGGCAGGTATCGCCCTTTGGCAGCGGCAAGGTCTGGGCATCTGGGTCGAGCGCGCCATTTCCTTTTGCACGTGAAGGCCGGATCGAAACCTAGTCGTCGTGGGGCGATATCTCGTAGCAGGTGACCCCCGCCTCCGAGGCCAGGGCTGCGGAAATCTGATCCAGCTTCTGGCGGTTATTGATGCGGAAACGCCAACAACGCACCTCTTGCGTGCCGTCTGCTGACAGCCCCGTCTTGCCGGATCGCAACCCGCCCTTGGGGACCGCCAGAATGCTCTGGACCCTTTGCGCAGTATCCTGATCTCCGCGTTTCCAGTGGACGCGGATTTCGGCGGTGACACGGCTGGGCACCATCCCGCTGATGAGCTTGAGGCCGACAAGGATAACGCCTGTCACCACCGTTCCGGTCGTCGCCAGCCCGAACAGGCCCGCGCCGTACAACAGGCCGATAGCCGACGTCATCCAGAGCGAGGCGGCCGTGGTCAGGCCGTGGATGGAAAAGCCCTGACGCACAATGACACCGGCGCACAAAAAGCCGATGCCGGTCAGAACCCCGTGCGCCATACGCGTCGGATCGGTCATGATATTGCGACGGGGCAGGTCGTCAAAGGCCCAGTGCGTCTGGTGCAGGGCGGCCAGCATCAGCAAGCACGCCGAGAGGCTCACCAGAATATGGGTTCTAAACCCTGCGGGCCGCCCCCGCCATTCGCGCTCCAGCCCGATCAGGCCGCCCGCAAAAATCGAACCGAGCAGTGGCCAGATGATCTCGTTCCAAGGCAACATTAGGTGACGTTCTCCCGTGGCAGCACCCAGGCGTAACAAGACAACCTATAGCGCTATATGGATTGAGAACGTCTGTACGCTGACCTTGAGTTCCTTAAGCCTGTCACCGCGCGCATTCGGGCATAAGAAAAGGGCGTCGCCCTAAAGCGCCGCCCTTTTCCCAGCCCCAACTCGAAAGTTAGCCCGCGTACTTGGCCGCGTCTTCTTCCGAGATGTCTTCGTTTGAATACACTTGCTGGACATCGTCCTCGGCGTCCAGTGCGTCGAGCAGCTTAAACAGCGTTCCGACGGCTTCACCGGTCAGTTCGACTTCCGACTGTGGCTTCCAGACAATAGCGGTCGACTTCGGATCGCCCAGAACCTTGGACATGGCTTCGGCCACGTCGTTCAGGTCTTCGAAGGCGGTCCAGATGGTGTGACCCGGTGCGTCTTCGTAGATATCCGGCTTCACCAGATCGCTTTCGACGTCCATGGCACCCGCTTCGATAGCGGCTTCCATCACCGCATCTTCGGTACCGGCTTCGGCAGGATAGGTGATCTTGCCGACGCGATCCCACATAAAGGTCACCGAGCCGGATTCACCCAGCGCGCCGCCGTTCTTGGCAAAGGCCGAACGAACGTTCGAGCCAGCGCGGTTGCGGTTGTCGGTCAGGACGTCGACGACGATCTGGACACCGCCGGGGCCACGGCCCTCGTAGCGGATTTCTTCCATCGCATCGACTTCGCCGCCCGAAGCTTTTTTGATGGCGCGTTCGATGTTTTCCTTCGGCATCGACTCGGCCTTGGCGTTGTTCACTGCCAGACGGAGGCGCGGGTTCATTGCCGGATCGGGCATGCCCGACTTGGCTGCAACCGTGATTTCACGCGACAAACGCGAGAAAAGCTTGGAGCGCAGCTTATCGGCGCGTCCCTTGCGGTGCATGATATTTTTGAATTTTGAGTGGCCGGCCATGGTGTCGCTCGCCAAATGTCGAATATGCTAAGGCGCGCCCTTTACCGGATGCGGCTTTCTCTGTCACCACAAGGAACCGCCTCGAACTCACTTTGGTTTTGAGCGCACAACAGTTTGGAGGACGATCATGGTCGCAGTTGACGACACCTATCTGGACGACGCCTACGATGAAGGCCTGCGCGATCCGAATGCTACCGAGATCGTCGAGCGTTATGCCCGCCGTCCGGTGACGGTATCGACGGCCGCTGCAACCGGTTCGGTTGTCGGTGCTTTCGCGCTGGGTGCACTGACGGCAGTGGGCATCATGGCCCTGCTGCGCAACGCCCGCGACTAGGACACTTCCGGAGCGCTGGACCGTGGCTGTCCACGGTCCAGCGATCCCTAGGCCAGCGTCTGCAAGAACACTTTCAGAGGCGCGGCCATCGCTTGTGGACGTCGGTCGTCGCGACCGACCATGACATGGACGAAGAAGCCTTCGGCCAAGGCCTCGCTCTCGTCATTTCTGAACAATCCCACTTCATAGCGCACGCTGCTGTTGCCCAGATGGCCAACGCGCACGCCCGCGTGGATCGCATCCGGATAGTGGGCCGAGGCGTGATAGCGACAGCCGGATTCGACCACGACACCGATCTGTGCCGAGGCGTTGACGTCCAACAGCCCCCGCTCGATCAGCAACTGGTTCACCGCCGTGTCGATAAAGCCGTAATAGGCGACATTGTTGATGTGGCCGTACACGTCATTGTCCGCCCACCGCGTCGTCAGGGTAACAAACTGGCGATAGTCGTCGCGGGTGGCAGGCTTTTCGCGTGACATAACCCCGATCTCCCTCTTGGCGGTCCCCGATAGTCGGCCTAGCGTGGCTTAGAGCTGTCGCTTTGACCATGGGGGAATTTCATCATGCCAGTTATCGCCCGCGCCGCCGTGCTGGACCGTATGGATCACGCCACCCCCTATGCGGACAGCCAGCCGCTGAAGATCCGCAACGTCACGCTGGATGATCCGAAGGCTGGCGAGGTGCTGGTGCGGATACGGGCCGCGGGGCTTTGTCACTCGGACCTGTCGGTCATCAACGGAGATCGCCCGCGCCCCATGCCCATGGCGCTCGGCCACGAGGCGGCTGGTGTAGTGGAGGCGCTGGGTCCCGATGTGAGCGATCTGGAAGTCGGCGACCATGTGGTTATGGTGTTCATGCCGTCTTGCGGGCATTGCACGCCGTGTGCGGAGGGCCGTCCTGCCCTTTGTGAACCCGGAGCCGTTTCAAACGGCGAGGGGCGGCTGCTCTCGGGTCGGCGGGCCTTCATCTGCGAAGACGGCGAGGTCTTGAACCATCACCTTGGCTGCTCGGCCTTCGCAACCCATGCCGTCGTATCGCGCCGCTCGCTGGTCAAGATCGATAAGGAACTGCCGTTCGAGCACGCCGCCCTGTTCGGGTGCGCTGTCCTGACGGGCGTGGGGGCGGTGGTGAACACGGCCCAGATCAAGGCCGGACAGTCAGCCGTTGTAATCGGGCTGGGCGGCGTGGGCCTAGCCGCCGTTCTGGGCGCGCTGGCTTCCGGTGCCAGTCCGGTGGTGGCGGTTGATCTCAACCCCGACAAACTGGCGCTGGCACAGAGCTTTGGCGTTCACACCGTGAATGCCAGCGATGCCGATGCTGTCGAACAGGTCCGAGCCCTGACGAACGGCGGTGCAGACTTCGCGTTTGAAATGGCCGGATCGGCGCGGGCGCTGGATGCGGCCTGGCGCATGACGCGGCGTGGCGGGACCACTGTCACCGCCGGCCTGCCGCCCCCGCACGCCACACTGGATGTGAATATCGTGTCTCTGGTCGCCGAGGAGCGCACGCTCAAGGGCTCCTATATCGGAGCCTGCGTGCCCAGCCGCGACATTCCCCGCTACATCCGGTTGTTCAGGGACGGGCGGTTGCCGGTGGATCGACTGCTGACAGGAACACTCACGCTGGATCAGATCAATCCGGCGTTCGATGCGCTGGCAGACGGTATGGCCGTCCGCCAGGTCATCAAACTTTAGGCGTCCAGCAAGGCCTCGACCTCTTCGCGCGAGGCCAGCGACGACTGGGCACCTGCACGGGTGCAGGCGACAGCGCCTGCAGCACAGGCAAAGTCCAGCGCGTCTTGCGGTGCCATACCTTCCAGCAGCGCTACGGTAATCGCGCCGACAAAGGCATCACCCGCGCCCACCGCGTCCACAGCCTTGACCTGAGGTGGTGTGGACCACGCCATCTCGACGCCGCGCTGGTACATGGCGGCACCGCGCGCGCCCTTGGTAATGACCACGCGGCCACCACCGTGGTGCAGGGCGTCACCATAGAAGGCGGCTTCATTCTCGTTGACGACGATCAGGTCGGCGCGGCGCAGCAGCGCATCCGACACCGGAGCCGCAGGCGCAAGGTTGGCGCAGACAAACTCGGTCGCACGCCCCACAGCCGCCTCTACCGTGTCGATCGGCAGTTCAAGCTGCACGATCAGAGGCGTTTCGATACGGGCCGGAAGATGTTCCGGAAAGACGTTGTGGTTGGCTCCGGCGGCGACCGTGATATGGTTCTCGCCATTGGCATCAACCGATATCAAGGCCACGCCGGTCGGCTCGTCCTGATCGGTGACCACGCCGTTCAGGTCCACGCCGTGCGCGTCCAGCAAGGCCGTGGCGGGCAGTGCCATTTCGTCATCGCCCACGCGACCGATCATGCACACCTCGGCCCCCAGCTTGCGGGCGGCCAATGCCTGATTGGCACCCTTGCCACCCGGATGGCGGGCCAGGGTCGCGCCCGTCACCGTCTCGCCAGCTTTGGGTAAAGCGGCGCAGGTGGCGACATAATCAAGGTTTATCGAACCGACGACGGTGATCCTCATTTCGCCCCTCCGGCGCGGGCCAGGGTCTGGCCGATCAGGTAAAAGACCTCGCGGTCACGTACGCCCTTGCCCCACAGGTGACGGGCATCTTCGCGCTTCACGCGGAACTCGACGGCGGTGTGGCCACGCGTCAGGTCGCTGTCGCACTCCACGCGGATATCAGCCGGCACGACGTCGAAAAGTTCAGGAGCCATCACATAGGCGACCGTGCACGGGTCGTGCAGCGGTGCCGAATGCCAGCCGACGATCTCGCGCTCGATACGTTGGGAGAAGCGAAGCATGCTGGCCACGGTACGCGCAGGCGCGTTGTCGATAGCCTCGATGGCTACGATGCGATCTTCACTGACGCGAACCTGATGGGTGGCGTCCAGCCCCAGCATCACAACCTTGGCGGGGCTGCTGAGGACTTCGTGCGCGGCGTCCGGGTCCGCCCAGATGTTGAACTCGGCGCTGGCGGTGATGTTGCCGCCTTCGGCGCGGGCTCCGCCCATGGCGACCACTTCTTTCAGGTGTGTCGCCAGAGCGGGCTCCTTGCGCAGAGCCAGAGCCAGATTGGTCATGGGCCCCATGGTGATCAGCGTCACCGCGCCTGCGGGTCTGTCCATTACCAGCCGTATCAGAGCATCGACGGCATGTTCGTCCTCGACACCTTTAGCGGTTTCGAAAGGCACCATGTCGCCGAGGCCTTCCTCGCCGTGGAACTCTCCGGCACCGGCAGGGTCGCGGCGCAGCGGGCGGTCCGCACCGGCGAAAACCGGCACGTCCTCGCGTCCGGCGATCTGTCGCAGGATGCAGGCGTTACGGGCTGTCGCGGAGGCAGGCACATTGCCGCCCACTGTCGTCACAGCCAGCAGTTCGAACTGCTCCGCTGCAAAGGCCATCTGTAGTCCGGTGGCGTCATCCACCCCCGGGTCGCAGTCAATGATAAGGGTCGTCTTCACTCCCTTTCACTGACCCGTCGCCGCCGCCAACGCAACCCGTAGTCATCAGGCTTTTTGAGACCCGTGATGTGCCGCTGGCAAAAACTCGCATTTCCATATGCCATCGCAAGGAACCTTCCTTTGCGGTGTCAGTTCTGATGAGTGAACCGCACGGGTTTTCCCCACCCCCCAATCCGTCCGGTTCCGGCGGCCCGGTCAACACGCCCCCCGACTGAGAAACCGGGCCGCCCCCCATTTCCTCTCTTTCACGTCGATTGCGAGACCCGGTGAACTCGGTTACGCAAACTGTAACGGGCGGATTTTGGATACCGCACGGGGTGAGGATCTTCGATGAAATTAGCAATCAGCGTCATGGCTGTTGGCGCGGTCGTGCTTTGCGGCTGTGCGACAGCAGAGGCACCAACCTAGGTCGCCGATCTGGGCAAGCGCTACAATCCCGTGAAAGCGGACATGCCGCCCGGCCAGCGCGAATATCTGTCGGGACTGCGGTGCGCCGACGGCAAAGCCCCCGCGTTCAACCGTCAAGGCAGCGTGGGCATAGCTCATGACGGCCACGTTGTCGACGCCTATGCGGTGACATGCGCCAGCGGGAAAAGCGTCGTGATCCACATGGACATGTACCACGCGGGCTATCGGGAAAACCGTCCGGTAGAAGGCTTTACGCTCGTCTCGGGCGATTAATGACGGCAGGGGTTGCAGACGAAGGTCAAGCCTCCATATGGAATGCAACACCATCTGTTCCAGAAGGCATGCGCCATGGCCGAGACTGCACCCCTGAAGATCGATTTCGTTTCCGACGTGATGTGCCCGTGGTGCGTCATCGGTCTGAGCGGACTAAACAAGGCGCTTGAAGAACTGAAGCCTGAGGGCATTCAGGCCAATGTCACCTGCCAGCCGTTCGAGCTGAACCCCGAGATGGCGCCAGAAGGCGAGAACATCGTCGAGCACATCGGTCGCAAATATGGCTCCACGCCCGAGCAGTCCGCCGCCAACCGCGAGATGATCCGCCAGCGCGCCGAGGCCGTCGGCTTTGACATGCGCATGACCGAAAACTCGCGCATCTGGAACACTTTCGACGCCCACCGCCTGCTGCACTGGGCTCACGAGGTCGCGCCCGAGCGTCAGGAAGCCCTGAAAAAGCAACTTTTCTCGGCCCACTTTAC